>CAJWHX010000232.1 GCA_913040875.1 uncultured Pseudomonadota bacterium
CTCGAGTTAAATCCGCTCCTTCAAAATTGGCTCCTTCACATGAGGATTTGGTAAACACAGCACGAATCAATCTACAATTTTGAAGTTGTGCTCGCTCTAAACTGACCTCTTCAAATGTCGACTGTGTAAAGTCCGTACCACTTAGACTGATTTGATTAAGATCTACGTTTGACAAGCTGGCTTCTGGACCAATAAAATGGGCCAGATCTTTATATTTTGCCAGTTCCCCCCACTTGGTCTGAGAATTATATATAGAGTCTTGGAAAAATTCTTCGGGAGAGTCAATATTTTTCTTTTTCTTTCGTAGGTTCAGTCCGCGCAAATCGTTATTCAAAGTATCACCCTCTATGAAAGACTATCAGGACCTAAATCCATAGCACTATTTCCCATAATTGTCATTTTGGAGACTGATTTATCGGTCTTTGAAACATCTCCCTCAGTCACACTGGAAACATACAATATTTTGTCATGCATCAAAACCGTATCACCAACAGCCTTTATTTCCCTAAGGTTTATGTCATATAGATTGTGGTATATTTATTGCATTAACACAATCAACAAACTCAAATGTTGGAGACGCCATGACCCTATTCCTGATTTTGCTTGCCTGTAATGAAACAAAAGACACAGCCTCAGAAGGTCCGACCAGCACCGATGTCTCACAATTCGATCAAACATGTGTAGAGGACACTGACTGCATGGCCGTTACAAATGGCGATTTATGCGGCTGTGCATGTGCAAATAGTGGCATCAACATTGCCGAAGCAGATGCGTGGAGTGTACACTATGATGAAGTCTTCGAGAGTTGTGACCCGACGATGATGCCGGATTGTGCTGCTTGCCCTCCAGTAGAGGGGTATTGCGACAATGGAACATGTGCATCACGAGAGGCCACTGAGTAGCTGAAACACATCCATCCAATGTTGGTCTTGAAGGTATTGTGCTAGGATAAGAGCATGCTTCTACTCCTACTATCCTGCCATCCCACTGCCAAAGATAGCGCCTCCGTCGTTCCAATGACAGATACAAGTCTCGAGGTTGAACTAACGCGATTGGGCAATCTCGAATCAGAACAGGAACGCCATCAGGGACTGATGGAACTCCATGACGTGCTCCGGAGCCAAGAGGGTTTTGAAACGGTTCAAGCAGATCTGGGCTCTCTCCTCCCCATCATCGACATGTGGGCCAACGGTCGCGAAAATTACTGGGTGCCGGGAGAACAAGAGAGCGCGGGAGAAGATGGATACTTGGGTGGATTTTTCATCATGAGGGTATTCCCTGGTCAAACCGACAACAGCTATCCACCACCAGTATCGTCTAATTCCTTGCTTCCGATGTGGGAGATGTACCGCGGGCGGATGTTGATTTGGACCGCAATAGAGAATGGCTTACTGAGTGATGCCTTTTATGATGAAGGTCGAACCCTTATCGACTCCGCCTCTGCAGCCTATCCAGACAATCCAATATTACCGATGTACCTCGGAGAGAAGGTCGCGTGGACCCATCCAGATCTCCCAGAAACAGCCCCCACTTGGGTCCATCAACAGCATCAGGCAATGATCAGTCTTGGAGAGATCATTGATTTCTGGATCACCGAGCGCCAAGCCTCTGACGGTCAATTCGGTGGTGGTTGGGGTGATGATGTGGAAATGTGGCGGTGGTGGTCCCCAATCCTGCTTGGCTATGATGACGAAACGCTTACCGATGCCCAGCGTCTACTTGCTGAAGGCATCTTCGATCTAGAGCGATTGAGTGGTGGATACACCAATATGGTCATTGATGTAGAGCACGGTTCAGAAGACACCGCCGATAGCCTGACCCCGATGCTCCTTCTCTTTCCAGAAGAGGAAATCTGGCAAGAGAGAGCGCGAAGAATCTCGACACTGATGAGTACATTGTGGACCCAAAACAATGACTTGGGTCATCGTCAATTCAAAAGTTCCTATTTCAGTTCTGAAGAAGTGAGCGATGCTGAGGACCGATCCTGTGATACCCCCTACCACACACGTGTGATTCAACCAGCGCTCCTTCTCTGGCAACAAACCAATGATGACGAGATTGGAACCCCCATCTCGGAGTGGTTGTCTGGTTGGACGGCATCTTCGATGCTGGAATCGAATGGAAAGTCGGCCGGAATTCCACCCGCCGCCATCGCCTATCCTTCTGGAGAACCCTTTGGGGATGACTGGTGGAATCCAGGTTGTCATTACACCGACGCCACCTTTCGATATCCACGGGCATTCTCGATGTTGGGGCAAGCGATGGTGCTCGCCGCACACCAATACTCGGACTCCAGTTATGTTCATGTCATTGATCACCTCGCAGAACGCAGTCTAGAACTCACCGATGATGGATCTGAAGAAGGCTCTGAATCTTGGGCGCTAAAGGAAATTAAAGGCAAACTGCTGTCAGTCTTGGAGAAACAGTGGCTCTTAAATGGCACGTCGGCATCCGATGACCTACTGCTTGAACAGGGTGGACACTACATTCGATATCGCATGACTGGAGCAGAAGAGGACCTGGAATCTGCTTTGGTCAATCCAACCACTGCACTGTCTTGGAACAAGGCCATGTACACCTCTGAAGTCAGATTTACCGATAGAGTACTCAAATTCCACACACGGTACTGGAACTCCATTGCGGAAGAATCCCTGCCGGGTGTCGATACCTCCATCCTGTACAATATGCTTACGGGCGACATTGGCGACGCAAGTATTTTACCCTTACCCGCCGTTCGTTGGGGCTTCCCTCATCAGGACCTTCGCGTCAATGTCCAAACTGCGAGTACAACTTTACTCCGTGCTCAGTTGTACAACACCTCTACTGACGAACAGTCTGGTAAAGTCTATCTACAAAGGCTGAATGAAGGAACACGTCAGTATACGTTGCAATGTGAATCCTCTGAATATACAGAGACCATCGAGAGTGATGCGTTCACCCTACCCCTTCCGAGTCAGACCCTGTGCACCCTTGAGGTTGAAGTCCAATGATATTTTTACTGTTTGCCTGCACCCCTTCGGAAAAGGACACCTCCAACGACAATGAGCCCACCATCACCGTTTCTGGAAGAGTGGTGGAATTGTTTGGCGCAGTCGGCATCGCGGGCGTTGAGGTTTGTGTATCAGAGACCTCTGTGTGTACCCAAACCGATACAGAGGGTTCCTATACCCTCGAAGCCACAACAGAAAGCAATCACATCTTGCTATTGACCTCACCAGATTATGTTGGTGGCACCCTTGCCTTTACCACACAAGATCTCGACGTGACGTTGGCCAATGTGTCTCTTCTTTCGCCGACATTAACAGAAGGCCAATTCAGCACCCTCGATCAGCAGTGGGAGTCAGGCACCGGGGTGTTGGCTTTTTCCATCTCCAACGGTATCAATGGGGACGGAATCAATGTTCCCAATATAGAAATCCAACTCATGCCACAAGCTGGCGATGGCCCCTTTTACAGCAACGCAGTGGGGATTCCAGTGGACAACCTGAGCGAAACCTCCGAAAATGGAGGTGGCGTTGTGGTGAACTTACCAGAGGACACGTACCAAGTGAACTACAACGGTCTCCCGGACGGCTGTGAATTGCTCTTGGGCTGGGGTTCTGTTGACAATCATCAAGTTCCAATTGTGTCTGACCGGGTGTCTTTTGCCCGTATTTCGTGTCCCGAATGACCAGTACATCCTACTCTGATCGGGTATACGAGTCACCGAACGAGGAGGCGATTGTAACCGCCATCGGTTTGAGCCTTCCAAAGAGACCATTGAGACCATTGTTCACGATATAGAACCAGGCGTCTCCATCCACCTCTAGAACCAGTTTATTCCAGCACCTCACTGACCGTTCCTGCACCAACAGTTCTACCCCCCTCACGAATGGCGAACTTAAGTCCGACTTCGATAGCTATCGGGGTAATGAGGGTAACAATCATGTCGATATCCATGTCACCCGGCAGAACCATCCTACGATCTCCAACCAGTTGAACAGACCCTGTTACATCGGTGGTCCTGAAGTAAAATTGAGGTTGATAACCACTTGTAAACGGCTTGCTTCGTCCACCTTCTGCTGTGCTCAAGATAACTACTTTGCACCTGAACTTTGTATAGGCCTTGACTGAATTCGGTGCACATAGAACCACACCACGTTGCAGAGATTGAGAAAGAACATCCTTCAAAGTAATCATCACATTATCCCCAGCACAGACTTCATCCGGAGTTTTACGGAACATTTCGATACCAATTACTGTAGTCGATGGTATTTCGTTCAATCCAACGATGTCAACAACATCACCGATTCGAACAACACCACGCTCGATACGACCAGTAGCAACTGTATCACCATTACTGGTGAATGTGTCTTCAACTGGCATCAAGAATAGCTTCTCAGTGTCACATTCTGGAGCGTCGATGTATCCATCAACAGTGTCCATCAGGCGACGGATAGCACCACGACCGATGTCAGAGTTGTCGCCTTGTGTTGCAAGAAGTGCAGAACCAGCAACGAACAATCCATCATCAGCGTCAAAACCGTATGCTTCTAGAAGTTCTTGCACTTCCATTTGAGTGAGTTCTACCATTTCTTCACGTTCATCTTCATCGAACTCATCAACTTTATTGATGAAAACAACGATTTTAGGAACGTTTACCTGACGAGCAAGAAGTACGTGCTCACGAGTTTGAGGCATAACACCGTCAGTTGCAGACACTACCAAGATAGCCCCGTCCATCTGAGCAGCACCAGTAATCATGTTCTTTACGTAGTCGGCGTGAGTTGAACAGTCAACGTGAGCGTAGTGACGGGTTTCTGTTTCGTACTCTACATGTGCAGTGTTGATGGTGATACCACGTGCTTTCTCTTCTGGAGCAGCATCGATATCTTCATAGTTCATTGCTGTTACATTACCGCGGTCATCAGCCATCGTCATCGTGATTGCAGCAGTCAAAGTGGTCTTACCATGAGCAACATGACCACTAGTCCCTATATTCAAGTGTGTTTTTGACCGAGCAAACTTCTCTGTTTCCATGAAAAACTCCTAGATAATATATGAATATTTGTAGCGTGCAGAATGCAGTACAGATTTTGAGATAACTATGTAAACGGAATGAAAGATCTTTGTCGAAAGATTATTCGTATTCCTCCAATAAGGCACCTGCTTCGACTGGGTCAAATCCTTCCGGCCATTGAGTAGTACTATCATACAAAGCGTCTGTTAAGTCTGTTCCGGTTAAGTTTGCACCTGTTAGATTCGCTCCACATAGATTCGCTTCACTCAGGTCGGCATGATACAGACAGGCTTCACTTAAGTTTGCATCACACAAGAATGCTCCTTTCAGATATGCTTTGCCTAGGTCTGCATCATTCAGTATCGCGTCACAAAGATCATCGCCCCCTAGATCTGCTCTATATAGACAAGCTCCACTCAATTTGGATTTTGGTCCAATTGCTCCCAAGTTGGTATAATCAAACCCTTCAGGCCATTGCGTTTCATCATTATAGAACGCACCGTTGAGATTGGCTCTAGTGAGATTAACCTTACTCAAGTTTGTCGCTCTCAAGTTTGCTTTATTCAGATTGGAATCATTCAAGTTAACTTCGTCCAAGATAGCATCCATCATCTGTGCACCTTCTAGATTTACTCCACTGAGGTTGGCACTACTCAAGTTAGTGCTATACAACCAGGTACCACTTAGATCCGCTCCACTCAAGTTCATACCACTCAAGTTCATACCACTCAAAATGGTATCAATCAAGTTCGCCTTTGGACCGATTGCCCCTAAGTTGGTATAATCGAATCCTTCAGGCCATTGCGTTTCATCATCATAGAGTGCCCTATGGAAGGTCACATCACTCAAGTTGACCTCTCTCAGATCCACTCCGCATATGTTGGCACCACTTAGATCCGCTCCACTGAGGTCTACACCACTCAGATTAACCTT
>CAJWHX010000233.1 GCA_913040875.1 uncultured Pseudomonadota bacterium
AATATTGAAATCGACGGAGACAATAATTCCGGTCGAATAAATATATTCTTCGGTGCTGATATCCCTTCATCTGGTGAAGTGCTTCGATCTCAAGCAGGTGTTGAGATTGTTGGATCGAATGGTGAACACTTTGCACACGCAGTGGCCTCCAATGGAGACATCAATGGAGATGGCTTGTCGGATGTGTTGGTTGGGGCTCCATACAATATTGACAATGGAAATGGGACGGGGAAGGTGTCGATTGTATTGGCTTGTGAACAGTGAGTGATGTAGTCAGTTGAAATAGGTCAATTTTGAGTTTGTCACTTCTGATATACTGCTTCAAAACCATACAATAAAGGAGCTTGTATGTCTTTCCTATTTACCCTTTTGTTCGCTTGCTCCGACAAGCCCTCTGAAGCCCCATCCGAATCACCTCCTGTTGCCAAGCCCGCCGCACAAGAAGCACCCAAGGCAAAAGCACCAGAACCAGTAAAGGCTGCTCCAGAAGCAAAGTCCGAAGCGGCAGAAAAACCAGCCACGTTTGATCCACTGGCAGGGAAATCTCTTCAAGATATCTGTGCATCCGATGGATTGTCATTGATCAAATGGTCTTATGAAGATCGTCAGTCCAAACATCAAGAGTTGTGCTGTGGTGACGGTGGTTTTCCGGAAGATGCCGAGGAGTGTATTTTCGACTGGCCATCTTCAGATGTTCCATCCTGTTCGATGTACGATGATATGCGGAATGAGATTTTTGCTCGATACGGTCGCAGCTTCAAAACGCCCAAATGGCAGAAGCATTTCGGAGCACAGGATTGGTATCAAATTCGGGAAGATTACACCGATGAATGGCTAAGTCCCGTGGCGCAAGCCAATGTCAAAAGTCTGATAGAGAAGAAGACGAATAAGACTGGATGTATGGATTAGCAGAGTGTAGCGTTACTTGAACTATTGCAGGCTGACGCAAATCGGCTTGATTACTGAAAGATGTCCCACGTAGCCAAGGCTACATCTGCAGATCGCCAAGATGTGTATATGTCCCCTTCAGCCCACGTTCTTCGCCATCCTTGTAACCACATGGCATTGTCCCAAGCCTTGTTGCGGATGGTTTGAAATGCAAAGGTGGTTGTGGCATCGTCCCCAGCAACTGAATCAATCCAATCTCCTAGAAAGAATCCATTGAGAAAATTTTCGGACTCGATTCCGTAATCGTCTCGAAGATTTTGGATGAGGAGAGGGTTGGCTTCGATTAATTTCAGTCCAAATTGGTCGTAGTCTTCTTTGTGTAGTGGATTGGAACCGATTGTTGCTAAACTGTGAGGCAGATCAACGATCAAGTGAACGGCGATTCCAAAGACGGCAATTCGCAATCCAGCTACATTACAATTGTCGCTCAGACCGTAATACCGGCCCCAAGACTGTGTTGTGGACTGTCCGAGTATCGATGCACGAAGATTTTCATAATAGCGGCCGCCAAAATCAATCACCAGTTCTCGCACCCACTGGTCGTTTACAAACTCACCGGCATCAATTGAGTCTACTGCAGCGTCGGTAATCGGTGAATAGACAGAAGCGAAAGCACCTCGAATATCTCCATGGTCGGCAAACAAATACCGTAGGCTTTCATTTCGAGCGGCGACATCATCTATAGATGTCAGGGTGGACGTATCGGTCCATTCCAACACAGACAAGACCTCTTGTGCATCCAGAGGTTCAGTGGCACAGCCATCATAGTCTTCAGGACAATTTAACCCGAGGCTTTCACAAAGGGGCAGTTCTTCTTGGGCATTTAAAAACGTCTCGCAGGATAGGTACTGCATCAGTTCAAGTTCATTGTAGAGTGTCTCTGTGCAGGGACTTTCCGAGAGATCAACCCCAGTACAAAACTCTAGGAGTTCAAAGCCTTCATCACAGGATAACTCTTCTTCGACTTCGTCAGGTGCACCCGTGTCCTCTGCTGTATCTAAATCTTGTTGATCATCCTCAATCTCTGATGATTCATCCACATCGAAAATATCAGGACTCTTTGCTTCTTGTAAACACCCCAACAATATCCAAATCATTGTTCACCTCATTGTTTGGTTTCTAACCTGATTTTGAACCTTCGAAAACCCTTCACGAATACCAGAACTTCAATTCGTCACCCCACCCCAATCTGAATACATTTACCTACACCCAAACAAACGGTAAATAGTATGACGTTTGGTGGGCGTACAAAGGGCGATTATTCAAACGAGCGAAATAGCTCAATCGTATGCTCTGCACTCAAACAAATGGGGTCACACCCTTCGCCGTTGGGCTGAAACGTTTCAAACTCCATTTCCACTTCCTCTTGCACCGATTCATCGCCCCAGGTGACAGAATAGCTTGCCGTTGTTCCCCCATCGATGACAATTGTCAGGACACCGTCTTCGCAGTAATGGTCGGATGCACTGTCATCAGAGCAATCAAATTCGTAATCGTTTTCGCCAATGGTAATGGTTCCCGAGGCACCGGTAGCGGGACCACCGTAGGAGTCCAAAATGGTAAAGACAACGATGTCTGAGCAACCGATTTCAGTACAGTATTTGGCTTCTTCTCCGCATCCAGCAAAGAGTGTGGAAGCCAAAGTCATCAAGGGGAGAAAGGGTTTCATGGAACCTCCAATATTGCAACGTGATTGCAATCATTAAACCACAATGAGGCAGTCATTTCAAGACGATTCACAAAAGTTCTTTGGCAGAGAATCAGATACACTAAGATAAAGATAGGGTATGAATCGATTTACGAGGAATGCATGAAAGGCATTTTGTTGATCACAGCATTGATGGGGTTTGGTGGTTTGTGGGTTTGGGCGATGAAGCGGCCGTCTTCTTGGCAGCAGTTGCTCAACAAGACAGTAGCGAGTGGGAACTTAGACGCTCTCTTTACCGAGTTGCAGCGTAAACCAGAATTGGTACAGCCGAGGTTCTTTGATGAAGCGATGCAGTATCTCCTGCAAACGGATTTGGATTTGGCGGTGGAACTAACTCTTCGATTTGTCCCCATACTTCCAGACCACAAAAAGAGTCAAGAGTGGCTGGAGTTTATGAATGAACAAGAGGCCACCACCGACCACTTTTCCTCTGAATTCTTAGAGCGTTACAGACGGACGGGATGCTGTACAGGGTCCGGTTGAGGAACATAGTCTGCATCAGTTTGATGCTTCGTTCATCAGAATCTTCTACACACCATCCACCTTCGCATTACATTAATTGAGATATGTTTTGTCGGAGGTTTTATGAATCCATTTCTATCTGAGTATACGACTCCCCACGGAGTACCTCCATTTGATCAGGTGCAGTTCGAGCATTTTGAACCGGCTTTTGAGACTGGTTTTGCTGAGCAAGTTGCAGAGTACGACGCGATAGAGAAGAATCCCGATTCACCGACGTTTGAGAATACCATTGGGTCTCTGGAGCGTAGTGGGGGAGTTCTACATCGAGTGGCAAGGGTGTTTTACAGCTTGATGGGAACCGATTCAACACCAGAACTGAGCGCACTGGCAAAAGAGATCGGTGCACAAATGGCTGCGCATCGAAACCGTCTATACTTGAGTCAAGCCATGTACGAGCGTTTGCATGCGTTGCACACTGACCCAAATCCAGACTGGAGCGGTGAGCAGGCACGTCTCGTGGAAGAATACCATCGATATTTTGCGAGATCGGGTGTGCAGTTGGAAGATGATAAACGACAACGACTTCAAGAATTGGATGAACAGCTGGCGACATTGTCTTCTCAGTATCGAGACAACATGCTGGCAGAAACGAATAATGCAACTGTTCATCTAACCGACCCAACTGACCTCGATGGACTTTCTGATGCCATCAAAAATTCGGCGCGTCAACTGGCGGAAGAGAATGGATTGGAAGGGTGGTTGTTCAAACCCAATCGGGTCACGCTGTATCCATTTTTAACCCAGTCCAACAATCGAATGGCAAGAGAAAAAATCTACACGGCCTATGTTACTCGTGGAAGACGCGGAAATACAGAAGACAATACTGAACTCGCCCAGACCATGTCGACACTGAGACTGGAGAAGGCACAGATTTTGGGTTCTCCCAACTACGCTGCCCACATCCTCCAAGATTCGATGGCGAAAACCCCTGAGGCGGTCCTGTCTTTCCTAGATCAAATTTGGGATGCCGCTGTCGACAGCGCCCATGCGGAAGCCGGACTGCTCGAAGAAAAATTGCACGCAGACGGTATTGGTGGTGACTTAGAGGCATGGGACTGGTGGTATTACGCTGAACAAGTTCGGACAGAGAAGTACGACTTTAGAGAGGATGAAATCAAACCCTATTTCGCCTTGGAAAATGTTCTGAAAGGAGCTCTGTCAGTTGCGTCTCGTCTGTTTAATATCGAATTTCGTGAAAACAAGGACCTGCCCATCTACCATCCTGACGTGCAGGTATTTGAGGTGCTCAATACTGCTGGAGAAGTGATGGGTATCTTATATACAGATTACTATGCCAGACCGTCTAAACGAGGCGGGGCGTGGATGAGCAGCTTTCAAGTGCAACATCGCTTGGATAAAGACACCATGCCAATCGTGATCAATGTGTGCAACTTTCCTCCACCGACGGAGGAGACTCCATCGCTCTTGTCTTCTGGCAATGTGAAAACACTCTTTCATGAACTGGGGCACGCACTTCACGGTTTGTTGTCTTCCGTTGACTATCCCTCGTTGTCTGGAACCAGCGTGGTTCGAGATTATGTTGAGTTCCCATCTCAACTTATGGAAAACTGGGGCAGAGATGCGCAGGTCGTGATGGACTATGCTCGGCACTATCAAACCGATGAGCCCATACCGCAGGATTTGATGGAGAAACTCTCCGCTGCTGAAAATTTCAATCAAGGATTTACAACCAGTGAATACTTGGCGGCTTCTTATTTGGACCTCGCGTGGCACATGCAAGAGGGGCCCTCTCAGACAGCCGACGAAATTGAACAACAAGTGATCGAACGCATCGGATTGCCCAAGCAGATTGGATTTCGCTATCGAAGCACCTATTTTTCTCACATTTTTGCAGGTGGATACTCGTCTTACTACTACTGCTACATTTGGGCAGCCGTTTTGGAGAAAGATGCCTATGCTCTTTTTGAAGAGAAGGGGTTGTTTGATACTGAAACAGCCGGCAAGTTGCTGGAGCATGTGTATTCAAGAGGCAATGCGAAGGACTCGATGGATGAATACCGAAAGTTCAGAGGTTCAGAACCCAAAGTGGATGCATTGATTCAAAAGCGTGGTTTGGGGTAAGGTCTACGGTTGACCTGCAGTCAAATCCGTCTCAATTGCGAGCATGTATCGATGAAACATCTCGTTATGGGTCCACATACAGTAGTGCCCACCGTCGTTCCAATACAGGGGTGCCTTCAACTGTCGAGATACCGATTTTGCTAAGAATCCCGGATAAAAGACTTCCTGCTTACCCCAGATTAGGTATACCGGACATACATCTTTGAGTCTGGACACCAAGTCAGTGGGAGGCTTCATGTGTTTGGCCAGTGTCATCATTTTAGACGGGTTATGAACATGTGGCTGGTTGGCAAATCGTTGACCAGTGTCACTTCCACCTCCGATGCGCACAAAGAGATTGCCTTTAAAGGTGTGGTAAAAGAATCTGTTGAGAAGTGGAGCGGCACTGAATCTCGTCCAAAACCACCAATTACCCAACGCTGTACCCGTTAGAACAACGGCTTTAGGACGCTTTTGTACAGCACTCATAGCGGCAGTCACTCCACCCAAGTCGTGTCCAACTAGGATGGTGTTGTTGTCATAGTGTGGTAGGACTTCATCAACAAAGGAATCCAAATGCCAACTCTTTCTTTCGACTGCATCCTGAACCCCCGCAAAGTCTAGGGCTCTAACTGGCAACTTTTCCCATGCATCGGATCCTGCAGGAATAC
>CAJWHX010000234.1 GCA_913040875.1 uncultured Pseudomonadota bacterium
GCACTCAATCGTAAACTTGGAAAGATCAAAGAAGCTGCACGCTCAATAGAACGCGCGCTAAACAATCGTGAAAATTGGGAAACGCGCTTGGAAGCAGCTCAGTGTCGATTTGAATCTCAAGAGCCGCGTAAAGCACTCGAACATTTGCAAATGGTTTACAAAGACTATCCGACAGACCCTAAGGTACTTGCTTTGTTGGCAACGGGACTGCAAATGGTGGGGCATGAAGCCAAAGCCAAACAGTTGTGGCTGGAAGCTGGTAAACGATATGAAGATGCTGTCAAGAAGGCCGCCGCCTATACAGAGGCAACTACCTGTGGTGCAACTTCGGAAGACCTACCAGAGGACATAGAAGGTATCCAAAGACTTTCAGTGGCACATCAGATTAGATTGCATATGAAAGATTGGGCTTCATCTGCTTCAAAAGTGGAGCATCGTTTCGTCTTGAAAACAAGTCTATATATGGAGTTTGGTCGATTTGAAGATGCCTTAGACTGCATAGTGGCTGCGGAAGGCTTAGAGAAGCGTCCAGCAATATTTGCCTTGCTAACAGAAGCACTCGTTGCCAATGATAAAGTGGAAGAGGCGATTGAAATATTGCAAGGCTTCAAAAACTCTAGTGATGAAATCATGGAAGACGTTCAACTGAGACTGTTGGGACTTGGATTGTCTGAGGAAGATTCGGAAGAACTGATAGATGATGATCTGCTGGATGATGACCTTGAAGATTTGAGTGAGGATATCTCAGATGATAATGAAGGTGACCAAGAAGGTGAAGACGAGCAAATTGAAGCCACACCGGTTGGCTCAGATGTCGACGCGTTAATCGGAACAGCCGATGAACTTTTCTCTACTGGTCAAGTAAAGGCTGCACTTGATGTTTTAAATCAGGTTTTGGAAAAGGATCCAACGCATATGGGTGCACTACAAAAAATGGGTTCTTGGGCCTTGCAGGAAACCACTGCACCAGTGTCGTTTCAATCCTCGTCAGCGGATTCCTTTGCTGCGGATCCATTTGCCTCAACAGATCCATTCGCTTCCAATGATCCATTTAAGTCCGGAGGATTCCCAACGCCATCTCTCACGCCGACCATAGATGCACCGACATTTGATGCGAATGAATCATCACAGCATACTGCGGTGGCGACGTCTTTGCTGATGAGGCCTGAGCTCCGTCAAGTATACAAATATATGCTGATTGGATTTATGGAGGAGGCTATTCAAGAACTTCGTTCCTTAAATACCTTAGAGGCAGCCATTGTTCTTGCAAGAATTCGAATTTCCAAAGGGGAATACAGAGGTGCCCTTGAAGATGTGCAGGATGCGCTGGACAACTCTACCTCTCAAGCGCCGGCTTATCTAGATGCGTTGTGGGAAGTGGCCAGGATTTATTCTTTACAGCAACGTGTACGCAATACAAAGCGTACCTTGGATGAGATTGTAGATGTAAATCCAGACTATAAACGAGATGAGGTCATGTTGTGGAAAGAGGCACTCGAATTGTTGGACTAATTTCGATGGTTCGATTGTTTTTATACCGCCATGAGTGACGAAGAGACACAGTCCCCCTCAAAGACCTATAGACGATTCAAATATTTACTCGTCTTGATTTGCTGTCCTTTACTTCTCCGCATCCCATTGGTGTCCAATTTCATCAAAGATATGGTATTGCTTGGAGTCAATGACTTGTCAGATTATCATATCAGCATAGATGATATGTCTATTCGTCCCGTGCTACTTGGTGTCAAACTTGAGGGCGTCGAGGTGCAGGATAAACAGCAAACCTTACTGAACGTACCCGAAGGGTTTATTGGCTTTAAACTCCCATTCGACGGTCACATTGTCCGTACCATTATTTTGGATTCACCGTCTGTCAATGTGGACCTCAATATTCTACCTAAGCGAGAAGAGTCAACCTTTCACTTACCTGTGTTGCCGCGTATTCAAATCCGTTCGGCATCCGTGAATATCACTGATACAGATTTCAATCTATCGATTCCCGATCTCAATCTGACACACTCTACTGGGGCAGGGCATCTTTGGACTGTAGAGCCTCTTCTTCTGAAAAGTGGGAAACACAATATCATGATCTCTCCATTTCAGTGGAACGACATACAGATGGGGGATGGTGCCATGAGGATCGATGATATCAATTTGGATTCGTCGGTTGGCAACTTGTATGGATATCTTGGGATTGACGACGATATCTTGTCTGGCAGTATTGAATCTTCGCTTGAGTTGGAGGCCATAATTAAGCATCCAAAATGGGAGGGAGATGGTCAGGTGTTGGTTCGGGTTAGTCCTGAGGGAAATATAGCCGATCCGAAACTTACGGTGGGGCTTCAAGCAAATGCTTTTACTTTAACTAGACAGGCTCTGACTCGAAAGTTTGTTTATCACCTAGACTCTTTGGACGGAGAGACTCTCTATGACAACGGACAGATAGTACTCCAAGACCTTCATCTTGGGTGGGGCGATGGGTTCAGTACGATTAATGGAGTCATCCAGCCAAAAGACAATCAAGTTCAACTCACAATTGAAGGGGTCAATCAGAATGTTTGGGGACTTGGGCAGGACCTCGATTTGTCACCAGGACCATGGGTGGAAATGAACATCGACACGATAACGCACTTGTCTGGTGACTTGAACCCATTGAACGTCTCTGGAACCATCGTGATTGATGGTGATACCTTCGCTTCAGGTTCGGGAAATGTTCGAAAAAATGCACCTGTATTGAAAATCCCAAAGGTGTATTTAGCAGGTGATGTTCAGCTGACGAAGACGACATTGGATTATCAACTCTTAACGGTGCGGTTAGAATCTGAGTATGGTACAACAAGTACTGGTGTGATCGAAGGTCATTATGCATTTCCAGCACCCAATATGTCAGATGTATCCTTTCAGTTTGACCAGCTTGACTTACGGTTGTTGCGTCCTTTGGGAGGGAGTGAGTTTATCGGCTGGGCACAAGGTGGAGGTACATTAAAAGGACCGATGAAAAAGCTTCAACTTCAGAGCCAATACCGCATCAAAGATTTTCAAATGCTTGGTTTTGAATATGCAGACGAGTTGGCTGTTCGCATAGATGGAGACAATCTGAAAGAACTTTTGGTTACGGTTGAGAGCGCCAAAAAAGGGAAGTCTCACTTGAGTGGGGTTATGGATGTTCACTTCAAAAGGGAACTGTGGTTTGACGGTCAGTTTTCGAGTGAATCTGCCCGCGCAAACAACTTAATGTCGATATTCTTTGAGCCCTTAGATGTGGACGCATTTACAACAGGTACAGTTCGAATTCAAGGCTTTGCATCCGATTTGCACATCGAGGCAGATATGGAACTCGAGGATGTGTTGCTTTGGGGAGAGCCATTTGATACAGGACGGTTTCGATTGCTTCAAGATCGCCACCATTTGACGATTGAAGAGTTTGTGGTTGAACGAAATGATGGTCTGGGTTCTGCAATGATGCGCGGTACTAGAACAGATGGCCAAAATAATTTTGAGGTTTTGGTCGGTGGTTTACCGATTGAGTATTTGTCTTGGATCCTCGATGGGAAATATCCGGTTCGTGGAAAGTTAGACTTTTTGGGAACAATACAAGGTGACAGTTTCCTTCCCAATGGGAGCCTTTTCATTCGGGACTTCTGGCATGGGACACATAAACTCGGACATAGCCAAGTTTTGCTTCACCATCAAGAGGAAGGGATGGTGCTTCAGGGACAGCTTGCTGATGGTATCACAGTGAAAGGTGTCGCGGGCTATTCCTTAGATGAAGATTTTGCATTTGATGTGGCTGTCGATGGTTTTCCCATCGAGGCACTGTATTCACTCTCTTTATCTGAGAAGGAGGTAAAAGGGCAAGTATCTGGTTCTGGAGTGTATTGGCAAAGAGACAGTGAGATGGGTGGAGAGTTTACCATTGCCGACGCCAAGTTGACGTGGTCTGACAAATGGCTACAGTTAGAAGATGCGTTCGCAGTAGATTGGAACGGTGTAGAGTTGTCCGTGACCCCATTTGCGCTGACTGGTTCTGGTCAAACGGATCTATTGATCGATGCGAGTAAGTCTGGGCATCAACATTCCGTTGCTTTTGATGGTACAGTGGACATGGCCGTGATTGAAATGTTGCTATATGGTACGGAATCGGCTGCAGGTACAGGTTTGGTGAATGGGCAGTGGTCGGAATCAGGTGTCGATGCCACGATGATCATTCAGAACGGATTCCTGCAGGGGATTTGGTTTCCACATCCGATAGAGTCTATCCGCAGTCAAATTCGGATGGTCGATCAAGAGGTGTTTATTGATGAGTGGGACAGTATTGTAGGGGGTGGTTCTGTCGGTATGACAGGCAACGTCTCTCTCGAAGAATTTTTACCCAAACAATACGACTTAGAACTGGACATGCTGAGCAGTCGTATTCAACTATTGGATTGGCTTCCTCCAGTTGTTGGAAGTGGGCAATTCAAGGTGTTTGGTGACGCAGAATTACCAATGATACGTGGTGCTGTAGAAGTCAGTGAGATGACATTTGTTGATAGAATCGGCTGGGAAGGTGCCCTGATTACATTTGCGCCTGAGGCCATCGCCGGTACAACAGTGGAAGGCGCGGAACCATATTTTGAATACGATATCGATTTTACAGCCCCCAATACAATTCGGATTCGTAACAATCTTGCAGATATGACCGCCTCCGCTGATTTAAAGTTTGTGGGAGATATGGCTCGGCCAGGTATGATTGGTCGGATTGATTTAACTGAAGGAGGGCGTGCGTTGTTTAAAGAACGAGACTTTGATGTGCTTCGCGGTTCTTTGCGCTATGAAGACCCATTTAGTTTTGATCCAATATTGGATATAGCATTGGAGACATCGATCATTACGCCTGAAAATGAAGTCGCAATCAAATATTTCATTACTGGACTCTACAGCGATTGGCAAACACACACAACCTCCACACCTTCATTGCCTCAAGCCGATATCAACGCATTGTTGCTATTTGGCATGACCAGAAGGGAGCTTGAGACAGAAGGAGGGCTTGGGGCTGCGCTGGCTATTGAAGGTTCAGACTTGGTTGTATCAAAGTTTGGAACCTCTCAACGTTTTGTAGAAGTCGGTAGTGGGATATTTCAAAGTGAGTTACTTAGATTGGATCGAGTGGATATCATTTCAGGTCCTACTGATAGAAACTCGGCATATGTGTCATCGGCTCTACGATTGTTGGCTGAAAAGGATATAGGAGATGGTACCATTCGGCTTGAACAGAACATTACGGATACAACAGATGTGTTTGTGAGTTGGGAACAAAAACTCACACAACGCCTGTATACTCGTTTGTACTGGGCTAGCCAGCAGCAGGGACGAAGCATCAATGGACGAGGTGCGGTTGGAGCGGAGTTTGAGGTACAGTGGGAATTGGATTAATAGCATTGTTGTCTGTGGTAGAAGCCTCTGAATGGTATGAAGATCTGCCCGTTGGTGCTGTGTCTATCATTAGTGTTGATGGGTACATCCCCGATGGAGATTTGCAAAGTCTACTCACCACTCAGGTTGGAGAATCCTTTTCTCCAAATCAAGTGCGAGATGATCTCAGTACTCTATATACAATGGGTGAGTTCTCAAAGATATCAGTCAATTTATTGAACGACTCTATTGATGATGTACCCTTCTTGCATGTTCAATATGAAATTCAGGTCGCTCCGATTCTTGAAAAAATAGAGATTGCCACTGAATCTAGACGACTGACAAATACCATTCAGGAAATCATACCCTTTTCCTTAGGCCAAGTCTTTCATCCGACGGTTGAGATGTGGAAGCTGAGAACACATCTCATCAATAAATTAGAGGCTCTAGGGTACATTGATGTAGAACTGGATTTGTCTCACTCTGTATCGGAAGAACA
>CAJWHX010000235.1 GCA_913040875.1 uncultured Pseudomonadota bacterium
ATTGGACCCTCTTTGCCACAGGCAAGTCTTGCGAGACGGCTCATGCAGGAATGGTATGAAGAGCGATACGGTGAAGGCTTTCGTTATGCCTGGGTGATCCCAGGGATGGCTCGTGTGAGTCAGGCTGCGGGACGCGTTATTCGTACCGAAACAGACAGGGGGGTTGTCATTTTACTTGGCAATCGTTTCGCCGATCCAATCTATCGAGAGTTGTTTCCATCGGAGTGGCACTTGCGTCAAACCACGCGTTTGGGTGATGAAATTAGGTCCTTTTTTGGTTATACTGGAGTAGAGTCCACAGAATCGACGGAATAAACAATAGAGCTGGAGCCAAATGTTCTCACGTGAGATGACGCAGGAAGTTGAGTATCCACCGACTTTGCCACCGATGCTGTCTTCGGTTGATTTGGATGTTGTGCAGGCAAGACGACTGCCATTCATGGACTTGGAAGCACAAATTGTTCGTGCAGCGATGGCGGAGCCAAATGTTCTGACAGATCAACAGGTTGGATGGCTCAGATACATGGTTTCGTTGGCGCGATGCATTTGGATCCGTACTGAAGAAGATGTGGATATCTATGTAGAACGGATATTGTCTAGGTTTAGTTGGTTTGTAAAACATGAGTTGGAACCGATTTTAAGTCGTCGGTATCCGATGCAGGGACTGCGATATGTGTTGCCCAAGTTGATTCAAGAGACTCAACGTGTTCGTGAGGTGTTGCTTGAGCAAACAGATCTGGATGAACTTTCACTCCAAGAGGAAATCTGTAATCGACAGCTCTTATTGGCACTTGGAGGAGGCGGAGGTTCTGGATATGGGTATGCGGGTGTGATGAGAACGTTACACTACGCAGGGATTCCCGTTGAGATGATTGCGGGGACGTCTATTGGTTCCCTGATTGCGATGTTTCGTGCCAAGACTCGAGTCTTTGATCAATTGCCAATGCTCGAAGCAGTACGAAGTTTGAAGTGGTCCACCGTCCTTCGCGTATTGAACATTGAAAATCGATATGGTGTTCCAGCATCTCTTCGATTGTATCTGCGAAGTTCTTTAGACCATCTGCTTCAGACAAAGTCAGGTCGTTCAATTCGGTTTTCTGACTGTGAGATTCCGTTGCTCGTTGTCGCCACTGGACTAACTGTTGATGCCTTTAAACACGATCTGTCCTTCTATGAACATTTGATGGATGATGCCTTTGTTGATTCTCCGCGTTTGTTTCGTCAATCGTCTGTCCGTAGAATATTTAGGATGACCAGCACACTCTATGAGTTTCTATCGAATCCAAATGCTTTGAGAGAGGTGGTGTTTGGGGCAGATGAACTGACTGCCAATGCCGATGTAATTGATGCCGCAGGGTTTTCTTCAGCTGTCACAGGCTTGCTTCATTATGATGTACTCCGAGACGATCCAAGAATGACACGGATTTTGGATCAAATGTATGGTACGTTTGGAATCACTCGTCTGACGGAAGGGGGCTTGGTGAACAACGTGCCAGTGAAGCCTTTGTTGCGGGAAGTAATGCGAGGTCGAATCAAACGGAGAAATCCTTTTATACTTGCCTTGGACTGCTTTTCACCGCAAATAACCAGTATGTGGTATCCAGTTCAAAAAATGGTTGTTCCCAACGTTCACGCCAATATAAAGCATGCTGATCAGTATTTTCCACTCCGCAGGAGACTTGCTCCCATCAATGTAGTGCCGACCGCAGAGCAAGCCATGACCGCAATAGATTGGACATCGGCAGAGATGCAGCCACTACTGCCTTTCATCACCAGAATGTGTGCTTCTCACGCAGATGTTCCTTTTGAGAGGGTGACCATATGAAGCTACCGAAGCATTTAATATTTTTTGATGGAGAGTGTGGTTTCTGTGATAAAACTGTGCAGTGGCTCCTCGACAAGGATGATCAAGAAGAACTCTATTTCGCCCCTTTACAAGGCGATATCGCCAAAGAAGTGTTGCCTCAGGTTGACCTTCCACCAGAGTTGGACAGCATTGTGTATGTGCGCCATTCTACAACTGGAGTAGAAGCGTTTATTTATTCAGATGCAATTGGAGAGATACTAAGAGTTCTTCCCAAACGCTGGTCGTGGATGCGGATTGCATGGATTGTCCCTCGTTCGATTCGAGATTCCATCTATCGGGCTTTTGCCGCGAGACGGATACAATGGTTTGGAAAGGTCGATGCGTGTCGGTTGCCCGATGAGCGTCAATCCCGTAGATTGTTGTCGTAATCATTGTCTGTCAAAAGTTGGAGTTAGTTACCTGTGCCACAACCCAAGTCCCATACTGAAAAGGATACGATTCGGATCATTACCCCTGAGGTTGAACCCGGTCATGCGACGGCAGGGTTGGGGGTGTTGTGGTCCCATCGATCATTGCTGTGGGATTTCGTACAGTTTGATTTGAAACAGCGATATACAGGTGGATCACTTGGGTTCTTTTGGACAGTAGTGACCCCGTTGCTTGAACTTGTCACGTACACGTTTGTTTTTCACGGGCTTCTTGGAATTCAGTTTGAAGAACAGTCTGGGTGGACCCATTATGCACTGTATTTGTTTTGCGGTATGGTCACGTGGTTGTCCTTCTCAGATGGCTTGTCCCAGGCTGGCGTTTCTTTGACCAATAATGGTCATCTTATCAAGAAGATACACTTTCCAACCTTGCTGCTTCCAGCCCATGTTGTATTGTCAGCCGCTATCAATCAGGTCATTCGAACAGTGATTCTAATGCTGGCTGTTCTTCTCTTTACACAGGAAGTACCTTGGACAGTACTGCTTGTTCCGTTGGTGATGCTGATGCAGTTGATACTGACTTTGGGAGTCGGTCTACTGTTGTCGGTGGGTACAGTCTATTTTAGAGACATGAATCACTGGGTCAATGCATCTTTACTGCTCCTTATGTTTTTAACCCCAGTCGTCTATCCGGCTGCGATTTATCCCCGGCAGTACTCACTGCTCCTTCAACTCAATCCACTCGCACATTTGGTGGGGGTCTACCGAGAATTGCTTTTGAATGGAACGTTGCCACATCCTCATTCCATCATTATTGTCATGGTCACAAGCTGTGTAGCTCTGCTCATTGGCTATTCGGTGTTTCATCATCACCAAAGAAAATTGGCTGATGTGGTATAAATCCCTTTATACAGTTTATGAAATACGTTATTTTACAATTGCGCATGTTGCGCAATAAGAATTGCGTAAAAACTTTTCCGAGAGCTAAATGGGTGGGTTAACCTAAGAGTAAGCATTGAAGTGCCTCGTCTTAATCGTTGAAGTTGAAGTTGAAACGAAGTCCCTATGAGACAGTGGCATTCTGGTGTTGTTGAAGTCCATTTGTTGAAGTTTAGTCCGAAGAGTCTGTTTTACGCAGGCTCTTCTTAACTTTTTTCATGGAACATTCAGTGATACACAAGTGGACACTAGAAAATCAACGAAACTGGAAATCTCGCTTAAAACGGCTGATTAAGGACTCGCGTCAAACACAGGCTGAAGTGGCCCGAGAAATGGCAAGGCTTGTCGGAGAGATGGAACAGACTGTAGTCTCTGAGAATGCTTTTGTGGCTCCACTCTCGAGATTTGTCAATGCCAAGGGCAATGAGATCGACCGATGGTTTGAACAAGAAGACTCTCGCCTTGCTCCGTTGACAAAAGCTCTAGGCTTAGAGTCAACGGCTGTGTTGGTCCGACTCCGCAAAGAATTCTTGTTTGGTGAAGGTGAATATCCCGTGCATCCTCTATTTCCAACGGTTGAGTGGATGTTTGATTGGACTGTAGAGGGTCAGTTTCCGGCAGAAGGTACTACCTTAATCGGTAGTTGTGATTTGACTCACAGGTTGATAACCCGTCAAACACCCGAGATTAAAATTTCGCTTCACACGCATTTCAGCAATGTTGATAGACCAAAATGGAACGATGTTTGTCGTCAATTGTCGCCGCATTTGTCGCCAATGCAGATTCAGAGAATGGAGTGGTTACCGATTCATCTTTGGTCAAATATGGGACTTCAATTTACAGCATCTTTGAATGTACTGTATACATTGCTTTATCGCGATGTCTGTTGGTCTGGAGGTCAGTTGGTAAGAGATTGGGCTCGAATTGTTCAAGAAGACTGGGTGGAACGGCATATTGTACAACCTTGTGCTCAGACCTTTCACCTATCAGAAGAACAGGGCGTCATTGTATGGTCCGTCATTCAAAGCACTCTAAATCGATCCTCATCCGAACAACTGACTGTAGCACTACGAAATGAACTGAGCTCGTCCACCGAAACGGATTTTGATCCAATATGGGCGTCGGATTTACAGTCTTCTGAACCTTCTGTGGTGCAAAATGCCATAGAACAAATTGAAGACTGGGTATCACAGGTGCCGAGCGAGAAAATGGTTCGGTATTTAAATGATCTAAGAATCTTAACTGTTGTACAGGAGCGATTGACTTTGAAATACCCAATTGATGCATGTTGTATGACTAGATTGGTTCTTCAGTCTCCAAGTGTAGACCCATACTACTCCATATGGTGGTCAGCATTATGGTGGTCTATACAGGCGAACGACTGGATGAGTATTCATTCGGTATTGGCAGACTTGGATGTATGGGAGTCGAGCAGTGCCTTGTGTTTTGTATTGAGTGAAGTGGAAGAGTCATGCTTGAAGGTGAATAAAGATGGCGTCTCTATTGGAGTTACGACTTGGACGGTTGTAGAGGTTCAGCAGGCATACTCCTGTGTCCTGTTGAAGCAGTATTCTGGATTGTTTGAGTTGATGACGTTATTCGGCGGGTATTCTCTGCTGGATCGCATTCATTGCTTGTCCAGACGTCTATTTGACTGCTTGCCGTTATGGTCTGGTTGGACGGATGTCATTCAAGTCTTGAACTGGTCATTTGCAATGGCTCAACCACAGCCACTGGTCTACTGGTCTCCATATCAGGTTTCAATGGGTACGATGAAAGGCTGGTCGAATCTACAATCTCAAGTGGCTATTCCATTGTGGACAGTACTGGAGATGCACGCTCAAAAGGGCTCTGCAGAGTCAGCAAAACTATTGGCTCAAGGTGATGGCTTGGGGAGTGATATATGGATGTCGGTTCCTGTAGAAGTCCGTTTGTCTTGGCTATCTAAGGTACCTCCTTCACGTAAAAAGTTGTATTTGTTTCAGACTATGCTCGTGGATTATTGGCAACAGCCTCATCCTCAAATTGAGTTTGTGTTGGATATCGGACGGGCGATTGGTTTTGATACAGTGTTGTCTTGGATGCAAGGGTGGGTCAATCCATTGTTTTTGGCTCAACAAGAGTCTGGATTGATTTTGGGACGGGTATCCTTTCAGTTTGCAGAGCATTTCAATCGAACAGATTTGATTGGTACTTGGACGCGTATGCTATGGAACTGGTTGAGAGATAAAGACTCGATTCATGGTGGGTTTATTCGTTGGAATTCCCGTAGAGTCCCTATCGCTGATGATAAGATTGAAGTGTTGATAGCATCGGTATCTGAGCTGTTGGAACTTGGATTGACTTTACAACCACAACGAACACTTTTGAACCATGCTGTTCTTGAAGTGGATTCTCATCTGACACGGCTCTGTCCACCAGTTCAATCCATGGCTTTGTCGAGAATTTTGCTTCGATGGAAACGGAATCAGTTGGTTAAAGGCGATGAATTTTTCCTTCAACATTGGTTGGATCAAACACCAAAGGTCGATTTGGAGGTGGAACGAGCCATATTGGACAATCCTCAGTTGCTCGATAAAACTTGGAGACTAGATACGGAGGGGGCTAGACGTTCAGAGATTGTTCGATTGGCTGGTCTGATTAGACCGATACCGACTTGGGCTATAGCATTGGCCAATCGAGGCGTGATAGAGACTGGTTATTGGCCTGGATGG
>CAJWHX010000236.1 GCA_913040875.1 uncultured Pseudomonadota bacterium
CCTTTCCATCAATCTTGGAAAAGCGATCTCCTGTTCTAAGCCCCTTTAAGTACGCGGGACTTTGTTCCTCATTCCCACCAATCATCGACATAAACCCAGACTCATCAACAGTCACAGTCTCCGCGACATGGGCAACAAATATGGTTGCAGGAAGAATCCCCCAGTTTGTATTGAGGCCCGAGAACTCTACCGCACCGGCGGGACGCCATGCAAGATTCGGAACGAGATTCGCTTGTCCGGGTTTCCCATCTCGTTCGTACTGCACAGACAATGAAGCCTGTTTCTGTCTCAATGCCGTTTGCAAAGCGGGATAGTCTGAGACCTCGATGCCGCCAATATGAGTGATCAGATCCCCAGTTTTCAAACCCGCAACACCAGCGGGAGATTTTGGATCATCAACACCGATTTCTGTGGCCTGTCTCAAATACTGAATTCCAAAATTGGCTGCTAGACTTTGGGCTTCGTCCTGGGATTCTTCCTGTTTGAGACGGAATCGGAGGTTCTTACGGTTCCCACCTCGGCCGATGACCATGGAATATTTCCCTTCGGGTAGACTACCAAGTTGTTTGTATACAATCTCCCAACTGGGCGTTTGTACCCCATTAATTTGTTGAATCTCATCTCCTGCAACCAGACCAGCATTGTGGGCTGGTGTACCCCACTCAACTTCACCGATCACAGGTGCCGGTTGCAACTCACCGCTCATCAGCAACGCTGTAAATGTACAAATCGGCAATATGAGATTGAAGGCTGGACCTGCAAGTACGATCAATATTCGTTTCCACACCGATTTCTGCAGAAACGCTGTCGCGGGGTCTGTATCTTCATCCAATACCTCATGAGTTCCGAATGGGTCCGCACCACTCATAAGAACATATCCACCAAAGGGCAGCATCGAAATGCGACAATCTGTACCGCGCCACTCAAAGCCAAAGAGTCGCTTTCCATACCCAATGCTGAGTACCGTACAGTGCACACCACACAACTTCGCTACGATAAAGTGCCCAAACTCATGCACAAAGACCAAAATGGCGACGAGGGCTATGGCGGGAAGCAAGGTCATTCTCTCTCCTGACGATTCTTTTCAAACAAGAACACACCTGCTGTAACAGAAACATTCAAAGATTCCAGTCCTAAATTTAAAGGGACAGAAGCGATGTGATCACATTTGTTTCGCAATGTTGGCGACAACCCCTTGGACTCGCCTCCAAAGACAAATGCAACTGCTCCTTTGAGGGGCAAATCCCAAATGGGGACACCATCCATATCTGCCCCAATAACCGTCACACCTGCCTTTTTTATATGTTTGATGGCACTGAAAAGTCCCTCTCGTACAAGAGGCACTTCTTCACTGCCTCCCATTGCGACTCGTTGAACAACCGGTGTCAATCCTTTGCCTCTCACATCAGGAATGATGACACCATGAACACCTGCTCCCATCGATGATCGTAGAATGGCACCGAGATTCTGCTCGTAGTTGAGTTCGTCCACCATAACCAGAAACGGCTGCTCATTTTTTGCATAAGCATCGTCAATTATCTCTAAGGTCGTGTGCGACGGATGTGGTTCGGCAATGGCAATCACTCCATTGTGAACACCTGTTACGGATTTACTATCCAACTCTTGTCTAGATATCGCATATACAAGGATCTTTCGCTTTTTTGCAAGGGATAAGATCTCTGCTATCTTATGGTCCTGTTTCGCTCGGGCATCGACAAACAACTCATGAACAGACCGCTTCTTACGGCGAAGCACCTCAACAATAATGTTGCGACCTTCTAGCTGATCTAGTCTCGGTTTCTGTATCTTTCGACGATGTTTCTTTGCTTTTGCCATGGGGTTTCCTGGGATGTAAGATGAAGCGCAATGAGCGTACATCGGCCTTCCAATGCCTACCCATCCAAATCTTTGTTCAATTCAGCAAAGAGCACGTCACTCATCCTAAAACGAAGGCGCCTCTTGGCGGGTACCACCGTTTCTTCTCCAGTATCCGGATTTCGGCCAACGTACCCTTCATATTCTTTAGCAGCAAAAGAACCAAATCCGCGGAATTCAATTCGGTTTCCTTCTTTTAAATTTTGAATCATCTCGGTAAACAATGCATTGACTATCTTCTCAGAACGACTTCTGGGGATTCCAAAGATGGTTGCAATCTCTTCAATGATGTCTGATTTATTGAGGGTTTTCTTGGGCATAACAGACCTTAAATCAAATACAGGTTCTTAAGCGGGTTCATCAGTCGAATCGGTATTTTCACCAGCAGGCGTAAATAGCTGACTCAACCATGGCTGAACATCTTGCATCAAAAGAATCGTGGGAGATGCCACAAAGATTGTGGAGTACGTACCAACAATAACTCCGAGGAAAATCGCCAAGGCAAAGGTCTGAATCACGGCCCCTCCAAGAACCAAGAAGGCGGTCATACCTGCCAATGTGGTCACAGAAGTTGCCAACGTTCGGCCCAATGTTTCGTTGATAGACACATTGATCATCGTCTCCAAATCATTTCGACGATATCGAGTCATGTTTTCTCGAAGTCTGTCGTAGATTACGATGGTGTCGTTCAAAGAATACCCAATAATTGTCAACAACGCGCCAATCATTGGAAGGTTGAATTCATAAGTTATTCCGAGCATGTCTAGAGTCACAAATACACCGACCACAATACTGACGTCATGGAACAACGCTAGAACCGCACCAGGAGCAAAGGACAGATTGAATCTCAATGCAACATAGACCAGAATCAAAGCAAGGGTCGCCAAAATAGCAATCATTCCCTGCTGACGAAGTTCTGCACCCACTTTCGGTCCAACAGAATCCACTTGCAACACGGACAGGTTTGACACCTTCTCGCCCTTCTCATTCGTGTACTCACCATTTCCGGGAAACTTCTGCTGGAGTGATGTTTCAAGCTTGCTACTCAAACTGGGTACCTTCACATAAATCTTATTCAGATCTGAAGATTCTTCGGCTGACGCACCGTCAACACCAGTTAAAGCCCCCTGAATTCTTGTTAACTGCTGAGGTTCACCCTTGTAGGTCAAGATCAGTCTCGACCCGATTTGAGCATCAAAATCAAAGGCTTCTATCCAGTCCTCTCCAAATTCAGTTGTCAGGGCGCTTAATATCGCATTTTTGACCCCTTCTGTTCCAAATTCAGGATCTTGTATCCGAACCACAAACTCATTCTGAGAGGGATCGTTGATTTGTTGCACCGAATCATCTGAAATCTCCATTTCAGACAACGCTCCCCTCAAGTCTCCAATCGAAGTGGACTCTTGAAACTTAAGATGCATCTCCAAACCACCGGTAAAGTCAATCCCCCAAGTGGGACCAACCAAGAAGAACAACGCGAGTGATGCACTTACCAATAGGGTCGACATCATTGCCGCAAACTTTCGCACCCCAACAAAATCGATGCTTTTCTTAGGCATTAACCAATTTGCCATCTTCAAATCTCCTTACAGTGCCGTCATCACAGATTGATGGTGGCATTGGCTTTACGAGTGATGAAATCCATCAGTGTTCTAGACACAAACACACCCGTAAACAATGTTGAAATAATCCCGATCATCAATGTCACCGCAAACCCCTTAATGGGACCAGTCCCGTAGGTGTACAACACAATCCCAGCAATGAAGGTAGTAATGTTCGCATCCAAAACGGCAAGCAAGGCTTTATCAAAACCAGTTTTCACCGCCGAACGAGCGTTTTTACCCAGTCGAAGTTCCTCTCGGATTCGTTCATAGATAATGATGTTACAGTCCACCGCCATACCAATGGTCAGTGCAATCCCGGTAATACCAGGCAATGTCAATGTTGCTCCAGCAGTACACAAGAAGGCAAACACCAATACCACGTTGGCCAATAGTGCGATGACCGATACGATACCGGACTTTCCATAATAGATCATCATAAATAAAAGCACCAGACCAAACCCTACAAACGTGGCTTGACGACCGGCCTCCACCGCGTCTTTACCAAGCGACGCCCCAACCATTCGTACTTTTCCAATGGTCACTGGTGCCGGTAAGGCTCCTGTTCGAAGGACCAAGGAAAGCGTGGAAGCCTCTTGTAAAGCCTGCTGATAATCACCGGATCCCATATCGATAGAAGCTCGACCACCAGAAATCTTCTCACGGATGTAGGGCGCTGATTTCACTTCCTTATCCAAAACGATGGCAAAACGCTTGCCTTTGTTCTGCTCGGTTACTTCCGCGAAGATGTTTGCACCAATGGGTTTAAACTCCATAGCAGTATAGGGCTGATTGTATTGATCCATCGCGACCTGTGCATCGTTGATGTCATCACCCGTTAAAATCACATTGTCCTTGACAACAAAGTATCGTGAACGCTCCTTCTCACCTTCGGCAATGGTTCTATATTCCCAAAGTATTCGAGTATTTGGTGGTAGGGCCTTCTGCTTAAGCAGATGATTGGTCAACAGGTTGTCATCGGTGTACACATCCTTTTCTAGAATCTTCTCTGCATCAAGCAAAGCCCGTTCCAAATCACGAGGATTGGCCATGACGTCTTCATCCACTAGCATAAACTCCAATACTGCGGCAGTACCAATCACAGACATCGCTTGCTGGACATCTTTGACACCTGGCAACTGAACGTTAATCTTGGCGCCACCTTTCACCACAATGCTGGGCTCTTTTACACCGGTCTCATCAATTCGATTTCGCAACGTTTCCAGTGCTTGCTGAATAGCCTTTTCACCGATATCGTCCATGACCTCTTGTTTCATGGCAAACGAATGCTCAGTTACACCATCGTCCTCAACCGTACCCTGATAGTCATAATTAGAGTAGCGATTGCTCATAACGCCTTGCAAATCGGTCAATGATCCACCTTCATCAAGTTGAATCATCAACGTTGCCTCACCCACTTCACGACGTACTTGCACCACGGGTAAACCAGAGGTTTCCAAACTTTCCAAGACCGAAGCAACTTCACGCTGTACCTTAGAGAGGACAGCTTCACCAACTTCAACTTCCAAGTCCATATCGATACCACCTTGTAAATCCAACCCCAAGGAGAGTTTCGACTTTGGAAAAGTATTGATTAGGAACGCAGAGGTTGCCAACAATTCTTCTTCGCCTTGTGCCTGACATTCAGAGACACAGGCACTAACTTGTTGGTTGACGCAATTCTCAGCCGTTAGAAATGGTTGAGCAGCAGTTTCCATACACTGCTGATACTCTTCATTCACAGTCTGTGCATAATACTTAGCCGCCCAGTCTGGGGCATCGATGGTCTCATTGTGAATCTGCAAACACGCCGTTGCGCATTCAGCCTCACTGTGTGGGTCAACAGTATCGGAGTCACAAGTTACGACACAACTTTTTAGGGCACCTATCGCACATCCTTCTTGATCCGCGAGTTGTATTTCATTCTGTGCACACCGTTGCAACGCCAGAGCACCCTTAGCCTCGGTTTGCTTCTTGGTTTCCGGATCTGTAGAGACTTGATCGTAATAGTTTGCAACCCAATTGTATTCTTCAGAACCAGACGCATAGCCTTTACAAGCAGACTTACAGTCTTTGGTGTTGTTCAGCACATACTCTCGAAGTCCAACCGGTAGGTGCTTAGCCTGAGGTAAACGATCCTCGTCCACACTAATTTTCGGTCCATTTCCAGATGCTTCTGAGGCTTGCTTCGCAAGTAACGTTTCACTGTCCTCTTGCATCAAAGTTGGAGTGATCGTGTAGGCACCCCACAACATCACTGCGAAGATGATGATAAACCGAGCAATCCATGGATTACGCATTGTTGTCTCCCAATTTTGCTTTCACAGCTGATTTCCTTAAAGTGCAGAAGGAGTTCTTGCCAACATTCACCAACAAAGTATGCTCATGAACTTCAACA
>CAJWHX010000237.1 GCA_913040875.1 uncultured Pseudomonadota bacterium
TTTGTCTACTCCAGAAAAAATTGCAAAAGGACAAGCAATTTGTCAGCATTGTTGATGATGTGATGAGCGTGAGGTGCCATCCATCTCGCTCGATCTGGATCGAATGCAGGAGGGTCAACCATGATGAGGGTACCCAGTCCATGATTGGCAATGCTTCGAGCAACGGCACCAATGTTACCAGAATGCTGAGGGCGGACAAGGACAATCGAAATATGGTTGAACGGAGACTCATTCATTTTAGGAACCAAAGTGGTTGAACAACGGCGCGGGCCACTCTTTATTTTTCAGTCTCACTTCCATCGACGTATTTTGGATGCGTCCAATTTTATGTATCGTCGTTTTGTATCTCGCTGCCGTTCTTCTCAATACGTTTTCTGACCTGTTGGGAGCAGTAAACAAATATTCGTAGTCTTCACCAAATGCAGTTTGAAAAGCCAAGGTCCTCTTATTTCCGTAGAGAACAGAAGATGCTGGAAAGGTTGAAGGATCCAGTATGGCCCCAACCTGACTGCGAGAGCAGATACGTGTAATCTCGCTGTGTAAACCATCGGATATATCCGTTAGCGCATGGACAAACCTATTGTGTACAATCGTGTTTGCGAAGGCTACAGGTGGTTCTGGTCGTTGAAGGGCTGTATTGTAGGGGTGTTTATTGGGTTCGAAGAATCCAGATGCCGCTTCTCCCAATGTACCCGTGACCCAGATATCGTCTCCTGGTTCCGCATCGTGTTGCCAAGCCCAATGGTACCCTTTTCGTGAAGACATCGTCATTGTAACTACGATATTATTTGGACTTCTGGCTGTGTCTCCACCAATGAGATTGATATTCCATCTGCGTAGAGCCGATCGCATTCCCTTCGCAAATTCATCAACCCAGTCTGAAGCAGTTGATTCTGTAAGGGCAAGGGATAGTGTGCACCATTCCGGTCGGCCACCCATGGCACCGATATCTGAGGCATTGATCGCCACAATTTTCCAACCGACATCCGCAGGGGATAGTTTGTCGTCCCAATGGATGCCCTCAACCATGGTATCACACGTTACCACACGATGTTCAATTACCGTTGCGGCATCGTCCCCAATTCCATGTATCGATGGGGCTTTACGTTGTCCGAGTGTCAGTTTATCAATGATTTCTTGTTCTGTCATATTGTATGTGTTCTCAGAAGGATTATTGTTCCGATTCCTGTGATTCTTCGGATTTTGGTTGCCATTGTTCCAATCTATCGCGTTTGATAGTGATGATCTGAAAATCCCTTTGCAAAACCTGCTTATCTCCAAATTGACTGGCACCGGTGACCATTTGACTAAACACAGTGTTGTGAAGGGTGTTGCCAATGGTGACGCGAGAGGTTTGTTGGCTTCGGAAGACTTGCTTTCCGATTTGGATGGCATCATAAGCCGTGGCGTTGATAATGTTGGGGGCCTTCCCAAATTCTTCCGTGAATCTCGTCACAAAGTCTTGTGTGGTCTCATCGCTGGCTTGGTTCCAAAAGGCATCTACAAAAATCCCATTTTGCATGTATTGCCCTCCGTTCTTCACCACACTGGGATGGTTCCATTTGTTGAGTCCCATGACGCCAACCGGTTGAGCATGACGATTGATACGGAAATTTCCAATAGAAAATTCTTCTGCAGCCAGTGCAGATGTCACCAATGGTGTCTTGCGATGATTGTCAGGAATGAAAATAGCATCGAAGTCGATGGTTGGGTGATCCAGAGTTGGATCCTTTTCGAGTTGCTTTTCTGTTGGACGGATTTCTGATTTGAGACCCAATCTTCGAGCCTCTTCCACAAAAGAGGTCGCGTTCTCTGGATATTCAATGTGGCGCAATACCGTACCACCTTTTGCATCGACAGCAGTCTTGAAGGCTTCCAATGCTTCGATTCCCAAATCATTCTTTGGTATCATGGCAACAAATGTTTTCCATCCTTTGATATCGATAGCGTGTTCTACCAGTGCATTGATTTGTTGTGTGGTTGCAACGGATACCTGATGAATTTCCGGACCTTCTTCTATAATGGAACTGGAATTGGCCAGAGAGAGCATAGGGATTCCATAAGCTGCCGCGGCCTTTGCTACCGGTGGTGCAATATCGGTAAGCAATGGTCCGACCATTAAGCCACAGCCATCCTCGATAACCGATTTTTTGACCAGAGCCTGTGCATTCTCACCTGCCGTTACGAGTAATGCCTCCGCATCTGTATTCCATTGCTCTTGTGCTGCGAGTTCCTCTTCTGTGGGCTTTTCTGGGTTAGCAAACGTCAGTGGTGTCAAGGGTTCCCAGCCTGTATCGTAAAATTTGATATCAATGTTTGAGTCTGGACCCAGTGCAAATTGCATTGAGTTTTGAATGGCTTGGGCAGCAGGTCCATATCGACCAGACAACGGTAAAAATACAGCAATCCGATTGTTGACAAAAGGTTCTTCCGCTTTGGCTCGGTCTTGATAGGCCTGACTCAGAAATAACTGCTCTGACTCTGGAAAGTCTTTTGCAAAAGTCTCCGCTGAAGCAATAACCGTACCCCAATCTTTCGAATCCAATGCGAGTTTCATGGTTTGTAACCGTTCTTCCTCGCCAATGAGTTCATTTCCGTCGTCATCTATTCCTTCAGAATCGATTGCGTTATTTGAACTGTCTAACGGGCCGATGTCTCTGTCATAGTGAGCTTGACTGATTGGATGCGATTTTGCGTATGAAGCAGCCTTTGTTCTATATCGTTCAGCCAGTGGTCCTTCTTTGTCCATTTCAGCCAAGAAGAGAACTCTGTATCGGTCTGCATTTAAGGAGTCTGGAACTCCATCTTCGCTAGCGGTACGAATGGTATCCAAGGATTGACTTTTTCCAGATTCGAAGTCGATGAGTGCCATTCCCAAAGTACCTGCATTTTTTTCCGATGAGGTGGGGTGTTCTTCAACCAACTGTTGGAACCAGATTCGAGCCTCTTTGTACTCACCATTTAATCTACGGTATTCTCCGGCTAGAAGAAGGAGGCTTGCCTTGTCTGTTTCCGAGGCGTCGGACAATCCATTTTCAACCATCTCTGCGGCCATACCAGCATCAATCAATCCGGTTCGTATAATCTTACGATTCGAGTTTGCTCCAAAGGGTCCTGCAGAGCAATTGATGAATAAAGTCGAACACAACAGTAAGGAAGACAGTTTGAAAGTGCGCACGATGTTGTCCTGGGAAATATGTGAAGATACTTGACAAGTCACTACTATTTAATCCAATACGTGAGTCGATGCAAAAACTCAACTTTTGGACGTATATTGCTGGAATGCATGTCGTTTGGGAGTTTGTTCAGGTAGCAATTCATTGTGTAATTGTTGGAGTAAACGTTCCTGATGTATGGTTAAAGATTGTGGTAACTCGATGATGACCCGAATGTGTAAGTCTCCACGATTTTGGTTGTTTTGATCGGGGAGACCGCGACCCGTCAGTCTAAATAGCTGGTGTGTTTGGGTGTTTGATGGGATCCGGATTTGTGTCGTGCCTTCTAGTGTGGGTATGGTGAGAGATGTCCCAAGAATGGCCTCATGCCACAGTAAGGGGACTTCACAATAGACATCTCGTCCACGTCTTTCGAGTACTGGATGGGATTCGATTTGAACGATTAGCAAGAGGTCACCATTGTCTTTGGAACCGAGAGAGGCATTTCCACTTCCTCTAATGCGTAGAGTTTGTCCTTGCTGTACTCCACCGGGAACATTGATGGTTAGTGTATCAGAGGTCTCTTCTCTACCGATTCCTCCACACTTACTACATCGTTTTAGTATGCGATATCCTTTTCCGTCACAAGAGGGGCAGGGAGAGCGAAATAATCTGGATTTTTTGCCTTTGCCTTTACATTCCTCACAGGTCACGATGTCACCACTGGTCTTTGCCCCAGTACCAGAACATGGTGTACAGACAATACTACGTAGAATCGTGATGTCTTTTGTGCAGCCTAATACGTCTGGCAGCGATAGGTTGAGTGTCGTTTCTATATCAGAACCATTCCTGTATCTTGGATGGTTTTTGAATATGCCACCGATTGTATCCGTTACAAATCGTCCGAGTTCATCTGGTGTAGGCGCTACTTTGTCGATGTTGTATAGTGGACCTAAGCGATCGTAAAGGGCTCTTTTCTCAGGGTCACTAAGAACCTCATAGGCTTTTGTGACACGTTGAAATTTTTCCTGTGTCGGAATGTCATCGGGGTTTCGATCGGGATGGTATCGTCTAGCAAGGGCTTTAAATGCCTGTCGGATTTCATCCTGTGTCGCCCCACGAGGTACACCTAATTCTACGTATAGATCAGAGGAGTCCACTTCGCTCAATCATCAAAAGTGTTTTCGTCAAGAAAGTCTGGTTCTTCGATTTCGTCAGCTGCAGCAGATGGTGCTGGAGTCGAAACCGATGGTCCGCCCCCCTGACCTTGTTTGTAGATGGCCTCACCCAGTTTTTGAGCGGCTTCAGAAAGGGCGTCATGGGAGTCTTGAATGGCAACCAGATCATCGGTTTCCATTGCATCTTCAGCATCATCGAGGGCTTGCTGCAGTAGATCTTCGTCTTCAGCATTGAGGAGATCGGCAAAGTCTTCAAAGTTTCTTGATGTATTGTAGATCAATCCATCGAGTTCATTCTTCGCTAGCGCTATTTCCTTGCGTTTGCTGTCATCACCGTGATATTGTTCACGAGCGTCGATCATTTGCTGGATCTCATTGTTAGACAGCCCACTGGTAGGCATGATGCGTAAATCAGCCGAGCGTCCCGTTCCGTCATCTTTAACTGTCGCTTTCATAATTCCGTCAGCATCAATGGCAAATGTGATTTCGATTGATGGCACTCCCCGCGGGGCTGGAGGGATCCCATGTAGCTCTAATCTACCGAGAGACTTGTTGTTCTCAGCCATGTCACGTTCCCCTTGAAGAATGTGCACTCGAACCATGTCCTGATTGTCCATCGCTGTGGTGAACACTTTCGATTTTCGACAGGGAATGGTTGTATTGCGATCAATAATGGGCTCCATCAGTCCGCCAGCGATTTCAATCCCCATCGTGAGCGGTGTAACATCCATGAGTAAGACATCTGATATCTCATTGTTCAGTACAGAGGCTTGAATTGCCGCACCCACAGCGACCACCTCGTCAGGATTGATGCCATCATGTGGAGGTTGTCCGAATATTTCAGCAACTTTTTCACGTACTCTCGGCATCCGCGTCATACCACCGACCAAAAGGACAGATGTGAGGTCGTCTTTACCCAACCCTGCATCCTGTATACAGTTTTCACATGGAGCAACGAGTCGTTCAATCAAATCTTCGACCATGGTTTCCATCTCGGATCGTGAAAGTGTTGCCTCCAAGTGTAGAGGTACACCATCTGAACCATGGGCAATGAAAGGCAATGAAACGTTGACTTCCATTTGTGCCGAGAGCTTCTTCTTGGCCTTTTCTGCCTCTTCTTTCACGCGCTGCAACGCGCCTTTGGAATCTCTTAAATCAACACCGTTTTCTGCCTCAAACTTATCGAGCAGGTGATTGATGATTCGATTGTCGAAGTCTTCCCCCCCCAAGAATGTGTCCCCATTGGTTGATCGAACTTGGAAAACACCGTTTTCCAATTCAAGAATCGAGACATCAAATGTACCACCACCGAGGTCAAAAACAGCAATGCGTTCTTGATCTTGTTTACCAAGTCCGTACGCTAAGGCAGCAGCGGTCGGCTCATTGATGATTCGTTTCACATTGAGACCGGCGATTCTTCCCGCGTCTTTCGTTGCTTGTCGCTGAGCATCGTTGAAATAAGCTGGGACTGTGATCACCGCGTCGACCACATCTTCACCCAAATAGGCTTCTGCAATCTCTTTCATTTG
>CAJWHX010000238.1 GCA_913040875.1 uncultured Pseudomonadota bacterium
TCCCCCGGTATCGAAACATCAATATATGGATAAATGGTGTATCCTGTGATGTATCCTGTCACGACGGTATTGGGCTCCAATGCCAAATCTAGATTTTGCCAATCTGCTTCTTCATCGATCCAAAAGGACTGCGGTAAGATGTTTTCTGAGGCATTCGAAGGGGTGATGTCGATTCGAAGACGTCGATAGTCCGACGCATCCATTTGCGTTCCCCAATCAGCCATCTCACTTTCGGCGAGTCCGTATTCAGCACAGCCTGAGAGTCCCAGACCAATCCATAAACATGTCCATAAACGTTTCATGTTAATTTTCCTCCAGGACTTCAATAGGCCATGAGATACTGGCCGTTGAACCAGTAGAGTCAACCACAACACAGGTTAGGGTACGCCCGTGCCAGCTTTCTTCGGCTTGTTGAATGTCAATTTTGGACCCAATAAAATCTTGCTGAACAATTGTTTCGCCAGGCCCCAATATGATCGCGCCAGAGATGAACCATTGAAATTGCAAAGTGTCATCGATATCTGGGTCTTGAGCCACAATGAAGGCGGGGGTACTTTGTGAGGTTCGAATTTGCATGGTGTCACCTTTTGCTGGGTCGGAATACAAAACTTCCGGTGGCGAGTTGGGTGTATACACTTCTAGTGGGCGCCAATAGTAGCATCCAGATTGAGCGTACATGGCGAGAACTCCAAACAGCAATGGTGCAAAACGGGGTGTCATTCCATATTACTCGAGTGTACAATATTGTGATTTGCAAATTTCATTCCAAACAGTCTTGTACAACATAACCATCTAGATGGAGAGTTCAAAACCGTACGGGCATACTCGATCCAGGGGTGAGCTGCCCGATTTCTTTTTTATACACCGTCGTAGGACAGTCGAGCTGCAGATTGTGGGGGATATTCGGGGTGTCAATCGAGAGTGTGTATTTCAACACACCAAGTTCACCGGCAGTATTTTTGTCGAGGATGACCTCACATTCTGGTGATAGTGTAGAGGCAAATATCAAGGTTGCCGGTTTCCGTTTTAGAGACCGAATTTCGATATGGGTCGGTTGATCAGCTGAGATGCTGACGGTTTCGACATGCGTGACAGAATAGGGGTTGATGAGTTTAACTTCGTGCTTCCCTTCATCTAGAGAGATGGGTTTTACTTGTCCAGTTCTGCCATATTTAATCCCATCAATCCATATTTCAGCCCAAGCATTTGGGATGGATACGGTTAGGACCCCTTGTTGTGTCAGTGCTTCGGTTTTTTCTACCGTGTCAGTTGAAATGGTTTGGACAGGCTTTGAAGTTTCGGTGTTTTCTTGCGTTCGAACGGTTTTGTTCAGATTCGGACGGGTAGGGATATTGATTGATGGGAAACGCTTCTTGGGTTGTTTGAGGATGGGGAGAGAGGGCGTTTTGGGGGGGCTTGTAGATGGTTCGGTGAGTCGTACAATCGTCTCCTTTTCAACGGGAGGATCACTTACGAGTGTTGATACAACTGGTTGACTCGGGTTTGGCTTGAACAAGACGATCAGGGCGCCGATGGCCATTACGGGGATTGCATACATCCATAGAGATGGCGTATTCGATACAGGAGTTTCCACAGTCGAGTGCATGTTCTGTAGTAGATCAAAGACCTCATCGTTTTCGGGATCCAAGATCAACAACCTGTTTAAAAATCGTTGTGCCTCAAGTTGTTTTCCTTTGTTCATGAGTAAGCGTCCCTTCTCCATGAGGGTACTCTTCAAATGGGTATCCAATCTGTTTTTATAAGACGCCGGATCCGCAAGCCAATATCGCAAGGACCATTGAGGGTCGTTGATATCCAATCCAGCCTCTGACCACACTTGACGTAGACAATGCGCCACACTCTGAGCATCTGGAAGTCGTAAGTCTCTATTGGTCTGCAATAGACCTTCAATACAATCGCTTAGACCAATAGACATCTCTGGATTGACACAGTGGGCTTGGGTTCGCCGATTGTCGATGATGTTTTTTAATACCACAGATGGATTCGATCCATGATACGGCAGCTCCCCAGTTGATAGTTGATACAATACGATGCCCAAAGAGAATAGGTCACTTCGATGATCCAGGTCACCATCGGCTTCATCCTTTGCTTGTTCAGGACTCATAAATGCAGGTGACCCCACGAGGGACTTCGTCAGGGTAAGGCTGTCCTCTTCTGCGAAGCGAGCAATCCCAAAATCTAGTAATTTCACTGCGCCGTCTTTACGGAGCATAATGTTGTCTGGTTTGATGTCTCTATGAATGAAACTTAAACTGTGAGCATAGGCGAGAGCTTCACAGACTTCGATACCGATGAGGGCAATGATTTCCGAGGGCAAATCATCGTATTCATTTATAAGTTGGGCTAGATTGAGTCCTTCCACGAGTTCTGTGATGATGTAGCAGGGCTTTTCACCTTCTTGTTCGTCTCCTGAATAATCCCAAATTTTAACAATGTTTTTGTGGTCTAGTTTCTCGATAGCTTTGGCTTCTCTGGCAAATCGTTGGCGATTGCGTTCATTGGAGGCTAAACCTGGATGAATGATTTTGACGGCTACATCGCGATGCAGACTGGTGTGCCGACCCTGATAGACAGTGGCCATCCCTCCTTCACCAATCTTTCGAATGATTTGATATTTGTCAATGATATCGCCAATCAAAACAGTCCCCGGGTATTACAGCTGTCCAACTTCAGTCGTGGAGTGGGCAAGGCCGCGATCTGCCATCGTTTGCAAGATAATTGCAGAGGTCTCTTCAACGGCTCGTTCTGTGACGTCGATCACTGGCCAAGTAGGGTTGCCTCGATACAATCGATCTGCCCAGTCCAACTCAGCCCAAATGTGCTCTATGTCGGAATAAGAACTTCGGTTGCTCACCATCAATGTCTTGAGTCGTTGTTTTCGAATCTGCTGGAGTGCGTCTGGATCTATGGTAAGTGCGAAGATACAATTCTGATCGACTTCAAACAATGAGGGAGGAAGAGGACGGTCGAGTACAATGGGGATGTTGCAAACCTTGTAGCCTTTGTGAGCCAAGAATACGCTGAGCGGGGTCTTAGAGGTTCGTGATACACCGACAAGAATAATGTCAGCATTGGCTAGCATACGGGGGTTTTTTCCGTCGTCTCCGCGGACTGTGAACTCAATGGCTTCGATGCGTTTGAAGTATTCATCGTTTACGAGATTCATTTGGTTTGGCAAACCAATGGGGCTCGCTCTGAAGTATAAACTGAGCTGACTCAACACATTGTCAAGCAAATCGATATGCCGGATGCGCTGTTGTTCAGCCAGTTCCTTGGTTTCTTGTCTGAGAGAAGGATCAACCAGAGTAAAGATGAGCAATGCATCTTCTTCTAGCGTGAGCTGGATAATCTTTTGCAGCTGTTCTACTTGTGTAATGTAGGGGAACTTACGAACTTGGGCGCTGTACCCGTCGAACTGTTTCAATCCAGAACGAAGTACACGCTCGGCAGTTTCACCAGTTCCATCGGACAGCAAATAGATTTTCTTTGATGCAGGTTGCATAATTGTATGGACCTCAAAATTGTCTTGGACAACATAACCCATCATACACCATTGCGGAATCGGTTTGCGTATGGGGCTTAAACTTGGTAGGTAGACAAGACTCTAATTTATAGGGTACATACTTACAATCGGTCAAAGGAGAGACAGATGATTGAGCAGGCTCCAGTTGCACTCGGTGGTTCAGAATGGGCATTGATCATTGTCAGTTCAGTACTGATTTTCGTCTTTACTGGAAAGAAGATCTACTTGCACTTTAAAAGGTAAGTACAGTATTCCTCTAGATACGGTACAGCATCCTTACGAAGGTCTTAGCGTCCGTGTATTCTTTCATTTCAGGTCTTTCAGGTATTGAAAAGCACACAAATGTACGCTCCCATACACAGGAGCGCATGTAGACGAATGTGTGTCAGGGCTTTGCTTCGTTTGGCTTCGATGTTGTATTGTTCATCGAGGATTCCTAAGTCATATTTGCGAATTGGATCGAGTGTCCAAATTTCAAGCACCATATTGGATACCCACATTCCAAATCCAACCGCGCATCCAATTGTTTCAAGAGTGCTTTGAGGGTAGTAGGATCCCCTCTCAAACCAGATCAATACGATAGAGGGCAGCAGGGTCGCTCCCAGACTGAGTCCCAAGATGACGCCAAATTTACGAAACCATTCTAAGTACGATTCGAGTTCAATCGTCGAGAAGATACTGAGTGCCGTAAAAGAAAGCACTAGACCCATGTACATAGACCATGCAACGCACCTGATGACATCCAATGTTGGCAACACAATTTCCATAGTACAGTCTTAATGCGATTTGTAACAATTTCCGAACAGTTTGTTTGATCGGGTGGTTTTTTACACCTTCTCTCAATACACTGGAGTGTAAATTTGGAGCGTGATCATGTTTTTGTTGTTGTCTGGAATGGGTTTGGCAAGTGCCAATGATGTATTGGTACCACACATATCTGCCGTAGAGTTAGACGACTTTTCAATAGCGAGCAGCATTGAAGAGCAGCTGGTTGACAGTTTAGAAGGACTGGGACTGTCTGTCGTTGGACCTCGGTCATTGGATCAAGAGTACCCAGAGTTGTCGGCGAGTTGTTTTGAATTGGAAGAGTGTTCGGGAACGCTATTGTCTCGTGACAATGCGACCTTGCTTCTGGTTGGGTCGGTAGAGTCTACAGCGACGGACTACAATCTACAATTTCGATTTTACGGACGCACTTCAACGAGTCCACTCGATGTACAAACCGTAAGTATTCCACAGGCTGAGTTGGCAGACACGATCCAAAAGATATCTGAAGACGCATCGGTCATCTTTTCCTTGATCCCAGCCGAAGTGGCCGCACCTCAAAAAGAGGTGGTCATCGTTGAGAAAACGGTTGAACAAGCAGAACCACAGGTGGTGATCATTGAAAAAACGATCGAAGCGACTTTTGTTCAACCTCCACCAACAAAGGTCATCTTGTCGTTGCCATCTAAGTTTGAGCAAGACTATTACGATAGCAATTTGATGCCAGATGAATGGATTCGTCAGCGTCGTGTACGGGCGAAGAATGTTCTTTTTGAACTCCACGCTGGGTTGGCACTCGGTGACGTAGCTCGTTCCTATGATACACGCGTTGGATTTTTACCCGACGCTCAAACCATCTTTGACATCTATGAGTACGACACCTTCTTCCCCGGCACCGGTACCATGGTCGGTGGTGCGATTGGGTATGCTCCCCTTTGGTGGATGGAATTCAGCCTCTATGGGGGTGTGATCATTGCCCAAAAAGAACTCTCAACCGGATGGCAAATGAGGACAGTGACGGTTCCATTTTGCAAGAAGACTCGTTCCAGCAAATTGTGACCAGTGTGAGTGGACATATCGAACCAAGAATGCGTTTGTACGCCGTACCGTCTGGTCCAATCAAGCCCTATGCTCTCTTGGGTGCGTACTTCCGTTTGTATGATTCGTACACCGTTCCTGATGCACCGACCGTCAACTACAGCAACCAGCCTGGCGGTTTGCACTACGGTGTGACAACCGGTGGTGGTTTGGCGTTCGATTCTGCAGGTCCTGTTGGTGTGTTCTTGGAAGTTCCATGGACTTACGTCATCAATCAGCAACCCTATGAGCGGTCGGTTCTCTTGGAAGATTCTTATGCTGAAGGTGATCCGTATGTACGTGGTACGCCTGACCGTCCTCCGTATTACAATCAAGTGCTTGGGTTGAAGATGGGGATGACTCTCCGGTTCAACTAACTTTCGCGTTTAATCTGCCGTTGTCTTCTTCGGATATCAAGTTCCGCTTTCGCTCGGATACAGAGGTATACCTCGCTCTGTTGGATTCTTG
>CAJWHX010000239.1 GCA_913040875.1 uncultured Pseudomonadota bacterium
ACTGGTTCCGTCAGAATATAGTCCTCCACCACCAGCACCGGTACCACCACCGCCACCGTTGTCTGTATAGCCACCATTGCCGGAGGAGGACTGACCATACCCACCTCCTAAGGAAGAGGGAGTTGAACTACCTCCGTAACCCGGGTTACCCTGATAAGATGCACCACCTCCGCCACCAGCGATAATGAGTGGGGTTCCGAATTGATCAAACACAAAAGAACCTCCGCCACCACCGCCACCATGATTATTGGCGGAGGATTGAATGCCGGTTCCGCGTTGACCAATCATGATACTCAGAACGTCTCCAGCCGTCAACTGAAACGCACCCGATACATAGGCACCAGACCCACCTGAGGTCGCGACTTTACCACCCCCTTCAGCCCCATTTGCTTGAATGATGTAGGTTCCCGTATATGGTACCATCCACTGCTGAACCCCATTGAGGACACTAACCGCAGCCTCTAAATCCGTTCCAAAATATTCCACGTCACACTGAGATTGGCTGGGGCCCAAATGCCCAGTCTGACCACACGTTGTAAAGGTTACTGGATCGATACTAAAGGCGATCGCTTGGGTTGAAGCCGTTCCGGATGTGGTCATACTACCATCGGATACCATCCCTTCACAGGTCCAAGTTTCTCCATCGCTGACACTACTTGCAGGTACGACGGACCCACTGTACACATTGCCAAAATCAGAAGTCCAATCATAAGAGATGACTGTCACTGACTGACCATCGGGATCACCATTCGTCGAGACTTGACAGGTTAAATCGTCGATGGTTGCAATCGGATTACTTGGAGCAATTGACACTACAGGATTATTTGGAGGACGATTGTCAACCGTCAGCAGATCGCTCCCTTGTGCCTGGTCACCAACTGAGTCAACAGCCGTCACAGTACATTCTAGAACATCCCCGGGCATCACAGACGTTGTACTCAAATCCAAACCCTGCGTGGAACTGATGATACCGCTAGAGTCTGACCAAGAATAGAACGGAGCAACCACCTCATCCGGATCAGAGACGCTAGCCGTACACTCACACAGCTGATCATTGTAGGCACCATTTGCGCAGGTGATCTGTACAGAAGAGATCACTGGACTGCTGTTCGATAGAGCCACCGTTGCTGTTGCTGAGACAGTCGTCATTTGAGTGTCCTGCGCCGTTGCCGTACAAACGATTGAATCCCCCACGGCCGCTTGCGTACTCGATACGGTCCAGGTCGATCCGACCCCAACTGGAGTGCCGTTTACACTCCAATCATACAACGGTTGCAACACTCCATCTTCAGGATCAATCGCATTCGCCGAACACGTAAGCACACTCCCTGTAAACACAGGATTTGGAGCAATCACAACATTGGAAATACTGGGGACTGTATTTTGCACCACAAAACTGACATCGGTAGACTCCCCGTCGACATATCCATCATTTGGTGTCACTCTAGCCGTCCAATACTCTCCCACGGTTGTTGCACTCGCTGGTAAGATGAGTCCTGTCAATCCGGTGGTCGATTGATTCATTCCTTGCAGCCAATCAATTGAATGGGTGATGACATCTCCATCAATATCGATGGGTTGAGTGATCGAAATCACCACATCATCAACAGAAAAGACGGGGCTTGGGGTCATAGAAATGACCGGTGCAGGTGGAGGGGTGTTTATATAGATCATCGTGGTATCTTGGTTAGAAAAACCAGCTGTGTCTGAGACCTGAAGGGTAAGTTGATGCTGACCGGCTGATAACAAGGTCGTGCCAGCAGTCTCTCCTTGTACTGAAGCCACACCAGAAAACAAACTCCCATCTAGTGAGGAAGACCATTCGATATTCAAGTCCACGGGCGAATCTTCTGAGTCCGATACGGTACCCGAAAGCGACACCGCATCACCAAGATTAAACACGGCTCCTGTCTGCGGAGTGTTAATGACCACACTCGGCGTGGTACCCACCGTTAAAGTTCGCTGTATACTACACGTTAACCCTTGCTCATCAGCAGCGTGAAGGGTGATGGTGTGAGTGTTAATAGAGAGTTCATCATACAGCAGACTGGTGGTGCCATCTGTTCCGGCTACCGAATCTCCAAACACACCGTCCTTATCACTAGACCACTCTACGGTAAGTTGATCGCTCGATACATTGGGGTCCAGAACCACTGCTTGGAACTGAATACCTTCCCCAACTTCAACAGCAAACCCATCGTCTGGCGAGACAAATTCACAACTGGGTGCTTCATTTGGTTCTCGAACCTCAATTGAAATAGAGTCTATCTGGTTGGCGCCTTCTGTATCTTCAACATACAGCTCCAGTTGATGGGTTCCTTGAGACAATAATACCTCTCCAGATGTTCGACCATTCGAATCAGGAGACGAGCTGCTCATCACACCATCCAAATTCGAACGCCACTCTACCTGTAAAGTTGATGCATCATCTTCAGCATCGGAAACGAGACCTTCAAACTCAATCGCCTGATTGGCATAAAATACACTACCTGCGTTTGGATAGACAATCTGCGCCTCCGGAGAAGAATTGGTGTCTACAACGAAGGCCAATTCAAATCGACCGGCATTGTCATCTGGATCTCGAACCTCTACGACAATAGACGTCATCCCTTCTGCGATGGTCACCGAACACTCTTGCAGGCCATTTGTATCTATCGGTGCGGGTTCACAGACCGTAGTCCCATCGATGTACCAAGCCATCATAAGTTCTGCGGCATCGTTGTTGTCATCGGTTGCAGCTGCTCCGAATACAACAGCTTCACCATTCGCGAATGACTCTCCCTCTGCATGGGATGTTATCAGGACAGTCGGAGCTGCACTGGTTCCCTTTGAGTCAACAACATCTCCGTCACACGCCATTAGAGCCAACGCAATCGACGACAATAAACTCAATTGTACAGGTTTCATTGGTGGGTATCCTCTATTGTTGAAACGAAGGTACATGCGATATCCCCTTCATTATAGCGAATAATCCAAAAATGTAGTCTCGATCAAGAGAAAGCACACACTGATTAGGGAACAATATACGAGATGGCTACTTCAACGCTATTTTTCCGGACACCGACCTAATCGTAGAAACAGGGATCAATAGCCCATCAAATGATCCCACCTATCCAACTGATACCCATCAATGATCACGCCCAGTTTATTGGTATAGTTCGGATCACTGGCATAATACCGACTTGCTTTATCCATGAACGCACGCCAATGATGCTTGTTCGCTCGTGCCTTTGCATATCGACGATCCTTTGCAAGAAGTCGACCATGATATAAGATGGCAGCACCTCGACTCTCGAACACTTTGAACCGAGCCCACTTTCCATATCTACGGTTTCGAGAGTTGCGCTCAAACGTACGAATCTTTACGGTACCGTCACCAGTCCCTTTAATCCCAAACAAATTGTTGAAATTGACGGCAAGATTTGACCGACCCCAACCAGACTCAAATATCGCTTGTCCAATAACAATCGAAGGAGGAATCTGATGAGAGTGTGCGGAGATCAGAGCCGCGGGCGCAACATCGTGTAAGAACTGCCCCCTATATCCACTCGGCCAATCTTTACTTTGGATTGCCACAATATAATCAGCCATAAAAGCAACCACTTCTGGATCCTTTTGTTGGGCAAAATCATACAGTACATCTTCTCCCACATACGTATCGTCTAGACCCAATTCAAGCTGAACATGAACAGGTTGCACCACAAACCCTTGAGCGTCGGCCTGTTCAACAGTCCAAAACACCCAAAGGATACTGGGGGCTAGCAAGATTCCCATCCACAATGGATTGGGCAAACGAAAAGAAAAGAAGTTCTTCATATATAAGAAAGTATCGACGAACAACATTCTATTCTCAAATCTGAGATCTTTTCTAGCATATACTATTGACACAACAATAGAGCGTATCAATCTATAAACCGTATCGTCGGTCTTTAGTACATCTCTCATCAAATGCATTTTTGTCATGTCAAGAGTCTCATTTGGATCCCCTACTCACCTCTGTTCAATAAATCTTGACGATGCTATTGACATGGCAATACATTTAATGTACAATCACAACTGTTCTGGAGAGAGTAATTATGAATATTGTACTGGGTGTCACCGGCGGTATTGCAGCCTATAAAAGCTGTGAGTTCTGCTCTCTTGCAATCAAGTCTGGTCACCAGATTCAAGTGATCCAAACAACGAACGCCCTCCGATTTGTCGGTTCAATCACTTTTGAAGGTCTGACCGGTCGACCCGTACTACAAGACACCTTTGAGTCTGCCATGGATCATATCGAATGGGCGAAGTGGGCAGATGTCTTCCTGGTCGCCCCGTTGTCTGCAAACAGTTTGGCTAAAATCGCTCATGGTATCTGCGATGACCTACTTAGCACAACCATTTGCGCTACACCGCAAACTACCCCCATCTTATTGTGTCCTGCAATGAATACACATATGTGGCACCATCCGCTGACCCAAAGAAATATGCGAATCATCACAGAAAGTGGTCGGTTTACTTGGGAAATGCCCGTCGAGAAACGACTCGCCTGCGGAGATTTCGGAATTGGTGGTTTGGCAGAACCGAGTTTGATCTTGCAACGATGTGAAGAGATTTACAGACCATGATGCGTCTAGGATTAGTCGGAGGCATATTTGCCGTTTCGTGGCTCCCTTGGTTTGATAAAAAGGATCCCATTCCAGAGCCTACTGCCCCAGAGCCCGAGCCGATCCAAGTGGTAGAGGAAGCGCCACCTCCAGAGCCTCCTGCACCAATCCTTTTTCCCGAACCACTCCCATTCCACCCGACATTAGACGTGACCGGTTTGGGAATGACATACGCAAACAGCTGCGCCGGTTGTCACAACACATCTTTCGCCCAATGGAATGAGTCCACACACCATCTTGGAGCACAAAGCACCGAGTGGTTGGATGCCATCCGAGAATTTGGAGATGGGACTCTATGCACGTCTTGCCATCGACCATTTACAGTCCAACATGAAGAACTCACCACTGAAATTATCGAAAATGACATCGCTCGCCCTGTGATGGAACACAATGACGCGTGGAATCCAACATGGCAGAGTGAATCAGTTGGATGCGCCTCATGTCACATACGAGAAGGAGTCATCGTTGGGTCGAAAACATCTGATTCGCCGCATGCCGTTCGAAACTCAGACTCGCTTCAGAATTCAGAAGCCTGCCAATCCTGTCATCAGTTTCAGTTACCAGAAGAAGAAACGCCAATCTACAACACCTATCAGGAATGGAAAAACTCCGCTTACTCCGCTGCCGGAATTCAGTGTCAAGATTGCCATATGACCACAGGAAGTGTCATTGGGATCGGTGTTCGCAATCACAACATGAAACTATCTGCAAATCAAGGCATCACGGTCACCTTCCAAACGTCCTCCTTTATTCTGCGTCGAAATCAGGACCATGCCTTTAGTGTAATTCTCCACAACACCGGTGTTGGGCACACGTGGCCAGGTTCCAGTCCATTCAATGAAAAACAGCTCATCATACGACTGATCAACGATGCTGGCAAAACGCTCATCAAAGATGTCGTACACCCAATAGGCAACCATCGGGAATCAGAGTTAACTGGACCATCGATTGCAGTTGGAAACCAGCACAGCTTTGAAAGTTCTTTAAGCATTGGTAGTCGAATTCGGGATACCTATGCAATGCTTCAAACCATCTATCGAAATGGGTCTGATGAAGAAGTTCTCAGTACTGTGCGAGTTGAGATTCGATAAACCCCGTTTAAACGAAACTGCACTTGACCGTGAAGGTAGTGATTTTACCGCTGCAATTTTAGCGTTGGAACTCGATGCTGAAGAGGTCTTGATTTGGAAATAAGCAGTCAACTTA
>CAJWHX010000240.1 GCA_913040875.1 uncultured Pseudomonadota bacterium
GAATGTACCAGCTGGTATATAGACCATCTCATCTACACATTCGATCGTCCAAAACTTTTGAGGCAGTCGTATCGCTCCCCCACAGGACCACTTGTCTAATTCTGAACGGATTTGTGGTGCCAACTCATGGAGGGCATTGTTCCATTGTCTTAGGTGCTTTGCTGCATCATCTATTTGAGACTCCAACTCCGACGTCTTCCATAGACTGTCCCACCAAGACAGTGTCAATACCGTATCTTGAAGGGTTTGTAGCAGCTGCTCCGATTCTATAATCTGCGTCTGTGATTCTGAAACCTCTTCGAACAATACTCTCAAAGGGTATGCTCGAAGCCACCGAAAGTATGATTCGACGAAAGGTGTCGGGTCCTCTTGAGCCACTCCCCACAGCATCGCTACGCACTGATCTATCTCATTGGGTTGTTCAAGTTTCTCAGCCGCATCAACCCTCGCTTCAAAAGCCTCTCTAAATATCTCAAATGCCCTTTCAGCAGAAACCCGTTTCGAAGCCACTGCCTTCAGAATCTGCTTCCACCGGCCAAGCATATCTTCCCACAACACCTCTTCTACTACAATACGTCTGCCACGTTTATCGTCTATAGTGTTCATGTACATCTCTCGTCAGATTCAGAACATGCGATCTGGTAAAACACCCTTCGAAGGGTATCCAGACTCTGTACAGTACATCGAACGAAAAAACTTTTACTGGAATGTATACTCTAGAAATTTTCATGTCTACAGTACAACATCATCAGCATCTACGGCATCATTTATTCTTCCGAGGAAGGATTTTGTTCGCGATTCTTTCGAGCCCAGATGAAAGATTTCACACAGCCCAGTGTATAGATCCCTCCGGTGACGAGCAACATCAGTTTCGAAGCGCCTGCATATGGCTTTGCAAACGGTCCACCGTCGGCCATAAACCCTCGCAGAAAATCCAATCCACCCAAAAAGGACAACAGACCAAAAAATACGGCAATGTGCATCCAAACCTTTCTACGCTCAGGATTCACTTTTGCTAGAACACCACTGATTAAAATTGGAACCCCCATAAATGATGGAATCCAAGAGGTGATCGACTCACTCTCTGAAACAACCGATACCACAGTCGCCCAAATAATTAGAAATACACCGTACCCAATGGTAAATTCGGGAATCTTAAGCCCCAAAAATCTAAACTCTTGCATTGTAACCCCACGAAAACTGTTGCGGTATATGTAACGTATACACCCACTCCTGCAAAGAGAGCACCACTCCAGAGATCACACGCAACGAAGACTCCATCGTACATCAACGTTTGGTTTAGTCACCGCAGAGTTGCTCTCGAACCACCAAATCCTTAATCACGTGGCGGTTGGTCATCTCGCCAGTACCAGCCGTAAAACCAATATACGAATCAAAGCCATAGAATCCCGGTATTTCTTGATCAATGTACATCACACCATCAATCGATACTTGAACATATGGTTGCTGCACTCGAACAGCCATTGTATGCCAACCTGTGTCTTCCATTTCCGGCAAGGCTACCCAAGCCGCTGGATTGTCCACATCCCCATCAAAGGTGAACATCACATGATCTTCATCTGTCGGATCATACCCCGAGTTGTAATATGTATCCACTTCAATCGACCATCCTGGAAGTGCTGGTCCATCCGTACAAGGAGCATCTCCGCCATAACCAATGCCACAACCACTACCACCCAAGTAGGTCGTCTTACGATCCACATCGAGTGCAGTGAGTGAAAAACCATCCGCACCGCTGCCGTCTCCAATATAAAAAGAAAACTCGATATCAATCCATCCAGCCGGAACCTCCTGACCAGTCGCAAATGCGGTTCCCACTTGCCATCGCGATGCAGGGGTCAGTTCCACCCAATTGTTGGCTGCATCCCAACTGGCACTGCCCTCAAAATTCCAATCGTTCACGTCGAGAGCTGTCACTTCATACGTCAGTTGCTGACAGATGCTCACCGTTTCTTGGGTGATGTTGTTGCAAGAGTCCACCACGCTAACTTCGATGTTGTGATAACCAGAGGTATGATATTCGTTCCACACTGTAGAGACTGTACCATCGGCAAATGCTTCTCCTGTTGAAAATAAACCGTCCTGATTGGATTGCCACTGAACCATCAGGTACTCGGTCGGATCTATGTCATCGCTCACCAACGCCTCGAAGCGTGTCTCTCCCTCCAAGATATCCCCACCCTCAGGAGTGACCAATTCCAATTCAGGTGCTCGGTCCATCTGTCCAGACAATGGCACTTGCCAAAGATCTTGCTCGGGATCATTGCTGTATACCGTCAGTACACCATCTTCCCCTGTTGGCATGGGTCTCACGGACAGACCAATGCTCTCCATGGTTGGAATCTCAATCGGTGCGGGATTGTTGAGCAAGATCCAGCCTTCTATTTCCAAGGCTGAAATTTCTAGGGGACCCTGTCCCTGATTTTGCACTTGAATGGTGTAGGATTCTTCTGCCAATGTACTCTCACAGATGATGCCAACATCAAGAGGGAAGGGCTCTATCACCAACTGTGGTAACAGATCTGCGTCTGTATTCTCCTGCTTCTCAAACAAATTGTAGTCTGAGCATCCAAAAGCGACGCACACGATAATATGAGGGTATCGATTCATGCAACCATCCTTAATCATGTGTCAGTGTACCACATCTACGTTACAATACGTATCAATCTGCAATCATTTACAGCACTGTCTACACAGTCTCACCACATTTTGAGCCAAACTGTATGACCAAAATTGCCATCACCAACGTTCATCTCGACCTTGGAGCAGGACGTCGCGGAACCGACATGGGTCCGTCTGCCATCCACGTCGCTCAGTTAATTCCTAGATTAAAAAAGATTGGCCATAGCATATCCAGTATCCAGTCCATCGGATCCAAATCTTATGAAGCGCTGGAAGTCACAGAAGCCAACGCTCGATTTTTACCCGATATATTGAAAATTTGCACCGCATTGAAAAGGACGGTCAAACACAACATTAGCAACGGTGATTTCCCTCTCGTATTGGGTGGAGATCACTCACAAGCTGTTGGAACCATCAGTGGCATCGCGGATCATCTGAAATCTCAAGGTCGAGAACTGGGTGTTATTTGGGTGGATGCCCATACCGATATGAACACCCCTGAAACCTCGCCTTCTGGGAATGTACACGGCATGCCACTGTCTGCACTACTGGGACATGGACACCCTGATTTGATTGCCCTCAATGGATCGTCTCCCTCTTTAAAACCAGAAAATGTCGCGGTTATTGGTGCGAGAGACATTGACATAACCGAACGATCTATGGTTCATAAAACTGGTGTGCGTGTATACACCATGAGTGAGATAGACCGACGCGGTGCTGCCATTTGCTTTGCTGAAGCCATTGAACATGTATCAAAAAATACAGACGGCATTCATCTCTCCTTTGACCTCGATGGTGTCGATCCACGTGAAGCCCCAGGAGTAGGCACTCCTGTTCCGGGCGGCCTATCCTTGCGAGAATCTCACCTCATCTGTGAAATGCTGGCAGAAACAGGACGCTTGGTTGGAATGGAGATGGTCGAACTGAATCCCATTTTAGATGTCGCCAATCAAACGGGAAAACTCGCTGTCTGGCTGATTCAATCTGCTCTTGGTAAAAGCATTCTGTAACAAACGGATCCATCTTTACAGTGCATTTACTCTCATGTCATGATATCGAGTCATACCCCAGATGGTCTTGTAACAATGTGTTCAATTGTGGATACCAGATTCGTAATTAAAGATTCACTTTCAAACTGTCTGGCTGATCCTATACAATCGCAGATTGACTCTATCCTACCCCAGCCAACACAACATTATGTCACCAAAACATGTCCTTACCAAGGTTCAGAAAATCGCATTACAAAACGACGATATAGATGCAGATTTGAACCCTCGTGCCAATGAGTTGGACACTGGATGTCGTAAAGACTTTGAAAACTGTACAAATATTATGGGTGACAAAGATACACCATTAAAGCTTGGCGTTTTGGAACTGAGTACCCGAGCATGTAAAGTCCTCGTCGTTGACATTCGACGTCTGCAGTATGGTTTTAGGTGGGCTGCTGTACAGAACAGAGCACACATCACAGAATTGGGACATCTGATCAATCAAGACAACGAAATCCCGTGGATAGACTTTGAAAGACTCGTTCTGCCCAAAATTGAACACGCGCTATCTTTTATGAAAGACGAAAAGGTCGATGTGTTTCATTGTGTTGCAACTGCGGCGCTGAGAACAGCTCAGAATAGAGACGAAATCTCAAATAGACTCAAGGAGACTCTCAATCTCAATGTTCAAATATTGGATAGCGCTCAAGAAGCCGATGCGACGTTTGCAGGCTATCGATGGTACCCTGCACATGACTTGACCGACAATACTGTCCTCGTAGATCAAGGCGGTGGTTCGACCGAAATCAATATCTTCATGAAAGATGAGAGAAAATTATCCATCGTTGATCCCCAAGGACATCGTCAATCCACCAATATCCCTGTCGGAACAACAACTGCCGTGCAGTATTTCTTACAGCACACTGAATTCGAAACCAGTATGCAAAATGCACTGAACAATGACACATCGTATCTATCCGAACTTAACAAAGGTACGGTACCACTACAAAACTTGAACGTCTCCCGTCTGATTGGTGTGGGTACAGCCATCACCAAAGCCACCAATAAACCTTCCAATAAAATTCAACACGGTATTGAATTGATCAAAGGAAATCTGGAGCAACAGCAGCTAGAGATGGCACAGGAGTTAATTGCCAAGTTCCCTCACTTCGGAGACTATAAAACTGCGCTGAATGAATTCCCTATCGGCAGTCAAGGCTATACACAGTTCCGAGAGCAATTGGTCAAATACTTTGGCATCAAAATGGTGCTGTACATCATGGACCGTTTAAATTGCCCTTCTCTAACTGTCAATGGACTGGGACTGCGATATGGTATTTGCCATCAAATGATTCAGACGTATTATCCGGATTTAGAGTCTGGTGTATACCAGAGTCGTTTCGAGAGCAAAAGTCTGACGGTAAATGGGGTCACCGAATGCACATATGTCAATGGGATCATGAACAACAGTACACATTTTGGTATCTTTGTACGATTGCCAAACAATGAGAATGGATTGCTTCATAAAAGTAAGTATGCACACATACACGATCTTCGCTTTGAGTACGGAAAGCCCTTACGGGTATACATTCAGCGAATCTACAACAAGAATGGACGCAGGCTGTATGATTTGTCTCTTTAAGACAACGTACTCTATCTAATTTAAACGCATCAAGTAGAACTTGGCGGACGAAGTTGCATGGCTACAAGACTGGCAATCAACAACAGTCCTGCGGCACTGAAAAACGGTGCACCGACAAACCACTCAAAGAGCATCCCTGAAAAGATTGGTCCCAGCATTCGACCCATTGCGGAAAAAGATTGGTTGAGTCCCAGTACGGCACCCTGTTCGTCATCCGGCGCCCCACGTGAGATTAGAGCAGACTTGGCGGGGTTCAGAAGTCCTGTTCCCATCGCCATGACGACGGCCGTACCACAGAAAAGTGTAAAGTTGGCAGTGTCACCCAACATTGGAATCAACCCAATGGCCACGACGACAAATCCAATACCCACACGGGTCATCCAGACCTCACCAAACCGTTTCGTCATCGGACGAACCAATCCCCCCTGCACAATGATGGCTGTCACACCGACGATCACAAGATAGTTAGCCGTTTTCCAACCCGCAGCCTCAATTCTAGCTTCCATCGACAATGTCGTATCGGTGATCCAAACGTGTTCGATGTAGAGGGCAATCGCCTG
>CAJWHX010000241.1 GCA_913040875.1 uncultured Pseudomonadota bacterium
GACCTTGTAGATGGTTGTCGGGTTCATTTGCGTCTGCGCCGTCGATGTTGATTGGGACATTTGCTTTTGTCCTGATACTCCACAACATACTTTTCACACATACGTTTGTTTTCCGTTTCACCATCGCAAGTTCCAACACCATCACAGGCTACTCGGGCGCCGATATATGTGCCAATTTGTTCTGGGAATGGGTTGCGTTTACTGGCGACTCTCAAAACTTCCTCTGCATCCGGCCATTCAAAATACCAACGCTGAATGGCGTGCATGACGCAGTCGTGTCGATATCTATCGGCATGACGGATACATAGCTCAACTTGCTCTAATACATCTTGGTGAGGTTTGCTGTCCAGAAGTTGAAATGCACAGTCTGCATTGTTTCCGCAGATATTCATTAAATCATCGAGGGTATAGCTGTCTTTGTGACTCATGACCCAACTTTGTCGACAGTCGTCTTGCCAAGTACTGGCATTTGGACAGTGCTCGTTGACACTGGCTATGTCTGAAAGAGCCTCGGCGTTCTTGTATACGCAATACCCATACAGTTCAGCATCTTTGGCATAGTCTAAGCAGGCTGGAAGAGGGGTCTCGACCACATTCGGTGGTTCCGTCGTGCAACCTACAAAAAGGAATTGGAGCAAAAGGGGAATCATAAGACTTGGGTAACCTTCGATTCGTATAATGACAATGCCTGCAATCGATTGAATTATCATGAGAGGATGATGTTATTTAAACTATATTTGGTATAAAGTGAATAGAAGAATCATGTTGCGCGTTTAGATAGAGTAGAACTCACGGAGGAACTATTATGATTGCGATTTTTTCGATGTTTGGAATGGCCTTGGCTGGTGTAGGTCCCTTGGAATCTGCACAGATGGACGGTACGGCTCACGCACCTCGTCAGGGGGATATCTTCTTGAAGCCCTTTGGAACGTCTTCGCTTGGCTTGAACGATCGGTTGGCTATATCGACCAACGCCCCTGGCTGGATCGATGGATCAGCGAATATATCATCAGAGTTTAATATCGTTGACAATTGGGATTATGCACTGTCGATTACTCCGTATGCCTCGGCTGATTTTGATTTGGCCCAAATCCGCACGGGTGCAACGATTCTACACAGTCTTCAGTATGAAGAAGATAGACTGAATACAAGTGTACGGGTAGGCTTTGTTGGCAATAGGGGAGTCTATGAGAGTATGGATGTCGACGAGTTTTCCAAAGGAACGCTCGAAGGTGAGGTGGGTCTCAGTTATGATATCGTAGCCTCGAGATCAATGGTGCATCGATTCAAAGGAGCCGTATCAGGGGATATGACCGGTCTGGATAGCTTGAAAGCTTCAGCAGGATATAGCTTCAATGCTGCACTTGGTGAGAGAGCAAGACTCGAACTTGGTGTGGATGTGGGTGAACCATCGTCTGTATCTGGTCGAGTGTTCCAAGAGCAGTATGGTACGACTGTATATGGTGAAGAGTTGGGCGGTCAATCTTGGATGCCTTCACCCAATGCCTCTTTGTTTTGGGTGTTTTGATATCACATCCAAGTGAACCACGTCGAAGAAACAGTCTCTTTGGGGAAAGACCAGAGCCAGTTCCTCTTAAGATAGAGCCATCTGTTCTGGTGACAAAGTCTGGACTGTGACTTCGAATGGGTTTGACCCCAATTTCAATCGTTTTATAAAAGAGTTTGAGCCAGCATTGAAGACTGAAAGGTGGTAGAGACCTTGCAGGTTTATCAATTTAGATGGCGGCAACTGACTTCGTATGCGGATTATTGACGACACTTAGATTTGTTCGTTATGTAGACTACATTTATGCCTCGGTCACTTATTTTCCCAGGATATAGTGGTCATGGTATGTGAAATCTCGAAATGTTTGATATCCCTTAAATATGGATGATAATACTATTCAAATAAGTTAGATGTTCTGCGACGAATAAATAGGAGTTTAGAATGGCAAGAGACAAAAAATTAAATGTACTCATTGCGAAAGTGAGAGACGGACTTAAGACTGCTGAGAGAGGGATTGTTGATGCATCACTTCAAGAGTGGGAGCAGATTGCAGATGGTGACTTTGAGATATTTTTAGACGTATTGGAAGGGGTTATTACCACACCGTTAAAGCGAATCTACAAAGCCAAATTAAGACGAAATGATGATTGGTGGCACAAGAACTTTTCCCACAAACCTGTTGCATTCTTTGAACTATTTGGAAAAGAGTTTCACCATAGAAAATCAATTGTATCTTGGGTTCTATTGCAGTTGCAATCTTATGAAGCAGTATCTGATACGTTTGTAGACAATTCAGAAATATATTTAGAGGGCATTGGAAAGCCAGTCGAACGGAAACCCATTGTGGATCCAAAAAAGTACTACGTGTACGCGAGAAATCTAGGGGACCGTCCCACGTCTCTTGAGGAGATGGACCAGTATCTGGTGCGCAACAAAGGTCGATTCGATCAATCTAAGTTGGAGCGTTTTCAAATGATGGATGCATCAGGGAACTTGGTTTCTCCACGCATTATCCGTATCAACATATATACACTTCTGGGTTCTTTCCGATATTGGGACCCCGATAAAGATGAAGGGTATGGAGAGACGGATGAATATACTTATGGTCGCGAATATATAGAGATGCAAGGGGGGTTTCCATTTCTAAATAGAATAATTTATCACCCGTCGACCTATCTGCCACAGCCAGGAATTCCTGAAGGAATTCAAGAAACGGAAGGTCAATATCTAATTATGGTATCCGATCCGACCGTGCAGATAGATACCGATCTCATTGTAAAAGAAGGGGTTGGCGTGGGTCTTAAGATTGATGCGATTGAGCATACGTTGACACAATCAGCCATTTGTATTTCCTTTTCAGATAAAGGGCACAACTATGCCAAACGTTGGTTGTTTCCTCACTCAGAGGGCGTGTACACTGCGGTGGATATCCTCAAAGAGACTACACTTGTAGATGATTGGCAGAAGATGGTCGCACTGTTGCCCAATCTCGATAAACAGGATCAGAAAAGTGCCTTGTATTTTTTCCTAGAGCATTTACCTGAGGATAAGCAGATAGAGGCTCTGACACTATTGGAAGACACTGCAACAATGTAAAGTTATTGGCTTTTAATAGTGGTGGACTGTTGAGTAGAGTTCTAATCTAACTGTTTCAACGCTTCACCAAGCTGCTCTGCCACTACAGCGTGGCCAAGTGGGGACAAGTGAACCACGTCGAAGAAGCAGTCTCTCTGCGGGAATACAAGAGCGAGTTCTTCTTCTGAAAGAGACATCTGTTCGGCTGTTTTGGTAACAAAATCTGGAGTGTGAGCACGAACGGGTTCGATGGCATTGTCACGAACTTCTTCATAAGTGTTGAGATCAATGCGTACTTCTGGTTTACAGTTGGCGACAGTGCACAACTCCATCATGTGGTCTCCATAGTAATACCCATAGGCATAGGGAAGATTGACGATCACAATGTCGATATTTCTTTTGGCTGCAGATTGATACATCGCTTCAATAAAGGATCTTTGCTTGTTGATGACCGCTTGTTTTGCCGCTTCCATTTGCAATTCCACTTTGTCAGATCCGCGGAGATAAAGGATCCATTGGGCGAGCAAAGAGTTTTGAACCAGTTCAAGACTTTGCAGTTGAAGTCCGGGCAGTCGTTTTTCCATCGATTCTTTATAGAGTACTTGGTCTAAGTCATTGCCGCTTGCCTGAATAATCAGCATGTCGGGCTGCAGTTTGGTGGAGTGTTGATCCCAAAGTTTTGCCATGCATTCGGCTGTACATCCTTGGAGTCCCAGATTGAAGATTTGCGTGTTGGGGAGTTGTTTTTGGAGCAATGACGTAAAGCGTTCCTCTTGTGTAACTCCTTTGCCAAAGACAACTGAGTCTCCCAAAACAACGATTTGTCTTTTGCGCGGATTCACATTGAATTCCCCATCACGAAACCCATCGCCATTGTTCTGAACGTGAAATTCAACAGGAACTTGGTCAAAAGGTGGTCGATTTGCTTCGGGTTGCTCAATATATTGAATGTGCGGAGGACTCGCCATCACCATATCCAGTTGATGGATATTCATGTTTGCTGAAAGATAGTGCCACCGATCCACTTTGAACTCGGTAAAGAATAAAAAACGCGCAAACTCTTGAGTCATAGGTCGCATTCGGATCACCACTTCACATGCGAAGAGTAAACCAATAAAGAACAGGACTACGATCACAGAAAAGATGCCTTTTCGAAGAGGTGTTTGAACACTTTTTTCCATACAGAGATTCTCCTACTATAGTGAGTAACACCTTACAGGGTATAGATATCCATACAATAAATTACATTACACGGAGTCTCGTGATCAAAATTGTAGACAGTTTCGCAATAAGACCCCGTTTTCATGGAAGAATATTGCCGTTTGTAGTATTTTGGTGTCTCAAGTCGGCAAAACATGCTATCATTTCTGTAGGTTAGAACTATATTTTTAAGGAGTGCGCAATGACACGTTTCCTACTTCCGTTTTTGGTGCTTGGCTGTTCGAATGAAGACCCGGACACTGCATCAAAAGATATGCAAAATCAAAATGTCAATGTTAATGATACAGAGCAGGCGTGGGCAAATGAGTATCTTCAGTCTATGAATGAACTCGTTGCAAACGAAGGCGTGTACACCGATATCAATCGTATTGAGAAACAGGTGCTAGAGCTAGAGCAATCATTTTTCTTATCTTTTGAAAGATTGTTGCAAGTAGACGAAGTTCCATCGTCCGACGCAATTTCTGCATTTTTGTCAGGATCGATTGGTCAATCCAACATGCAATGGTCGGCAATTCCACAAAATGTCACTGGTCTCGAAGATTTAGGCGAAGGCATTTACAAAGGCGCTATTCAAGTTGCTGTGGGTTCAGAAGAAAGTTCTTTCGGAGAATTCCTCCAGGCGTTCCAACAGGTAGACGCTTTCCAATGGGACATCTTTGACGCCGAGTTGAGTCCAGATCAGAAGGAACTCCTTCTCTCTGTTCGTGTAGATTTCCGTGGGCAGTTGAAAGACGGAGATGCGTTTAAACGTTTGAATGACCGAGCCGTTTTGAAGATGACATTTGGCGCAGTAGACAACGGATGGTCTTTGAGTACTGTTGATACGGTATCGTCAGAACGTCTTATGTCCACGCGCACACCAACATTTGTCAACTCAACAGACAAGTGGAAGTTGAATGAACTTCCTGTGACTGATCGTCAAGAGGCCATCCGTCGAGGTGGATATGCTCTCGTCGTTTCAGATTTGGATGGTGATGGTCTCAAAGATATGATCGTAGGACACCACGGTCCTGTTCAAATCTTAAAGAACACCGGTTCAACATTCGTAGATGTGACAAAAGAATATGGAATCCTTGAAGAAGGTTCTGTGAAGTCAGCTGCAGTGGATGACTTGGACAACGATGGCGATAAAGACATCGTGTTCTTGCGCTTCGTAGAGCAAGGTCAAGATCAGTTGGGAGACTTCGTAGCCTATGAAAATATTGGAACCGAAGGCAAGGCAGAGTTCAAGCGTCACTTGAATCTTCTTCCAAGAGATCGCAAGTACGATCGTGCTATGCCTCTCACGTTGTCAGATTTCAACGGCGATGGCAACACCGATATCTACATTGGTTTCCCTGGCATTCGTGACTTCACCAGTGGTATTTCCAACCGTGAAAGAACAGATGGTCAAGCCTCCCAAGGAATGTGGTTAAACAAAGGAAATTGGACCTTTGAAGAAAAGAAAGATGGTGTTGTACAAGACAACTCAGTATATGCTCACTCTGCTTTAGCATCTGATTTGGATGGTGACGGCCAAGTA
>CAJWHX010000242.1 GCA_913040875.1 uncultured Pseudomonadota bacterium
TTGCGGGCGACGATGCTGCCAACGTTGAAAAGACGGCAGGCCGACGGACTAAAGTCAAAGTATTCTGCATAATATGTGCTGAGTGTGCAGTGATAACCGTGCGCATAACTTTGCAGCTGGGCTCGGTGTGTTTGATGGGGAAGAAAGTCACGATGAAAATGATTGCCCGTTCCAAGAGATTGATGAACCATGATTCTATTGTCTTCCGTATCTGTCAAGAATGATACCAGTTGATTCATGGATTCATCATTCTTCAACGTTCGAAGTGTTGAATGAATGTCTAAAATACCGACGCCCATTATGGACAATATGGTTGCTACTGTACAAATTTGTGAGACCCTTTGCCCCAGTTTACCACTCAGTTTCAATACACCTGTAAGAGCTATTCCTGCGGCGAGGATACCACAGATATGAACCCCTGTGAGATATCGCATGACGTTGACCTGATCATGCATGGGTAGCAAGTTGTACATCGTTCCAAGATTGGTGCGTCCCAAAAATAGAATACAAGTCACTACAGTCAGCACCATCCAATGTCGAGCGAACCTATGTTTCATTTGATGTACAATGATAATCGACCCTACACCGACCAATATGGTGAACAATGGTACACGACCAAAGTCAAACAGTCTTCCGCTTATGAGATACCTTCCAAGTTTGATAAATGGCAGACCATTGTGGTACTCACGAGTCCAAGGTAGTCCTCCCGCGTAGTCGTTCGTTAGAAGGAGTGGAAATATCCACCATGCAATCAATCCAGTTCCAATTAATATGAAGGCAGGTAGTTTTCGAAACCACTCAAGGATTTTATCTGGGTTGGATAAGAACAGTGCAATCACGATGATCACAGCATACAGTCCAACCCAAAGGTGACTCATCACTGTAAGGGCAAAAAATATGGATGGCGTTCGAACCGGGCAATCATTCGCCAAGTATCGCTTCATCGATCCAATAAATAAGGGTAAGAACAATAGCCCATAATGTTGTGTATACAGACCTTTGATTGTGGAGCTTCGGATTCCAAATCCAATGTTGTACGGATCTTGAATCAATATGGTGCATAGAGCGATACACAACGAAGGCAGTATTCTCAGACCGTACCACCTTAATCCCTTGTACCAAAGACTTGGCATCAGCATCCAAGAAATCAATACTGTACTTTTAAAAATAATTGTGGGTGCAATGATACCTGAAAAAAGTGTCAAAAGCAGTCCCAAAAATAACGATGGCAAGGGCTGGTAAGCAGCAAATAGAGGAACGCCGAGATTCGATTGATGCCACCAAAAATTGAATTCACCACTCGCAAAGATGTGGGCGATGTGAACGCCAACCGCAAAGTGAGCAGAGTTGTCATCCCCATACGGATATTGCTCTGACATCATCCATTCAAATCCAGATAGCGCGATGCCAATACACGACAGGACCAGAAATATTCTTGCTGTGGACTCTTTCAATCGCGAACCCTAACATCGACAAATTCTAAACATTTTTCCGACCACTCCTTAGGGGTGCCATTCTGCAACACGTGCTGGATGGCTTCAGAGGCAATGTGAACGCAGTGATCCATGTTGCAATGCAAAAATAGTCCTTGACGACCAATGGGGTAAATGGACCCAAGTTCTGCGGTCTTTTTTAGAGCGTCCTTCCATAGGTTGACCCATCCTCTGGTATACATTGGGTAGACCTTTGGAATCCACGTTTGTTTAACTTCCAAAGGTTCGGAATATTCAGTCAGAATACCAACGTCCAATAACTGCTCGGTAATTGTGTCTATTACAGAGATAAAGTCCTTAGATTGTCCCCAAGTACCTTCAGGAATTTCAACACATAGGATTTCACATTCCTGAGACTCTAGAGATTTTGAGAATCTAGACGGTTGCGACACTCGTCCAAACCAATACTTGGTTTCAGGGACATACCAAGTGTCGTTTTGAGGAACGATACCCTTTTTATATGCGATGTGTAAAAGATAGATGCCTCGATGTCCAAGATCAAAATCTGGTACGATATCTTCTAAATGACCACTATATAGAACTGCTTCATACTTCGAACTGTCATTCTGAGCCTCAAATTTGGTCGACCAATCAAATTGTACACCCAGTTCCAAGGCTTCATTTCTCATCTGTTGGATCATCGAGCCTAGACCATCTTTTGGATACAGAAACTTCCTTTCCACTTTGTTGGTACCGGTTAGAGACTTCTTCAGTGTCGATAAGGGGTTCGATGTGGAGACTCTCTGTTTGGCGACCGTTTTTGAAATCTGTGACGGGTCGAGTCCCCAAACCTTTTGAACGTAGGGCTTGTAAAATTTTTCATAAGCTGACAAACCGACCCGTTGTTCTACAAATTCTTGAAAGCCGATATCTTCCACCATGGCTTCGCTACGTTCTTTTTCCCACTGTCGGAACTGTATGATTCGATTGGGTCGAGTCATAAATCCCCACGCCATTGACATAGATGTTCGAACGCCCAGCCCTCGTAGAAATTTTCGTGCAGTGATCGGGTAAGGAATGTTTCTTCCTCCAATTCGAAGCAATCCTTGTCTAGATTGTTCTGTCCAGTCAGAAGAAACGGTGAGTTCTTGCAAGAGGGGATGTGACTCGGGATGAACTCTGTGAGAGCCTCGGTCACACGGTATGCCTCTAAACGCTACTGGAGCCAGTAGACCACCGACTTCATCGCTTTCATCCCACACGCGAACAGCGCATCCTTTTCTGGCTAGAAGTATTGCAGCACTCAGACCACTAATCCCAGAACCGACGACCAGATACTCCTTTTCCGTCATTTCGTTGCTGGTAGATTCCAACCGTTCAGGCCATCGTTGTTGTCTGGATCCCATGGAAAATTCTTTTCAGGGATGAATTTTGCTGAACCACTTCCAGATCCACTTCCTGAACCGCCACCGGAACCAGCACCAGTATCTTCAGACCCTGTGTCTTCGTCACCAGTATCCTCTCCGGATCCACCACCAGATCCCGATCCTCCGCCTGATCCAGCACCGGAACCAGCACCTGTGTCACCGCCACCCGAACCGCTTCCACCACCGGAGCCAGCACCCGAACCGCCGCCCGAACCGCCGCCAGACCCACCACCAGATCCATCACCTGAACCACTTTCATCACAGGTGCAGGCCTCCCAGTTGTCTCCGTCAAAATCACACACCTGAACACCGTAAGTGTCTGCAGAACACAAACAGATTTGGGTTGTGCCAGGGTCACAGATACCTTTGTCTGCGCAACCAACAAGGCTGAAAAACAGAAATAACATTGGAACTCCTTTGATTGCGTTTAACCTCAATGGTTATGGCTAATCGTTATGGAAGTATGGATGACATATGTAATTATAACTGAATTTAATGATATTGATAATGGTTATCAATTAATTTCACAAGAACGAAGAGCATGGCTTAGAGGGGATTCAATGTTCCCCTGAATCATGTTCCCCACAATCGTGGTTTTCCCAATACTCAAGAGCTTCTAGTTGTTCACGAGCGGCGACGCACAGTTCGCTTTCGTTGATGTGATCGAAAGAGATATCTTTGCCGAGAGCCATGTAACAGATTGGCTCTAGACCTTCGATATGGAGAGTGTAGTCCATATTGCGCTTTTCTGCCTGTTGTAAAATCTTCAATATAGCCTCTTCCTGATCTTCCAACAGATCGTCTGCATGGATACGCAAATTGAACTGCCTTGTCATAATGGTATCGGCCAATTCTTGCGTGAGCTCTTCGACGAATCCAACGGTCAGATTCTTGCCTTGAAATGCCCTGATAAGTTGATTGACCTCGTTTGGAGAATAGCGGTTGTTGTCCCAATCACGGTAGCGAGTGATGCTGAGAGACTCTCCCTTAAATGCTTCCACGCCTTGAATCGGTAGGGTGGTTTCTACCTCAATGTTGGGGATGGTTCCGGCTAACAACCATCCCAAGTCTGGATTCTTTGTCGTGATATCCCCCAATAAAATCCTGTCTATGGGTAGGTTTTCCAGTCCTTTGAGGGTGTCAATGGGGGTGTCTTTGACTTCGACGTTAAAGATGGTGTTTCGATGAGGCCACGTATTGAGCGCTGTAATGGAATCAGGCGTCAACAGATGAGCGGGGAGTTCGATGTGGGTGAATGGAAAGGCCGATAGATGTTTGACATGCGTGGGGGTGAACAGATCCAATGTACTAAGATTGAGACGTTCTACTTGAGAGAAGTCAATCTCTTGAAACAGTTCGGTCGACACTCCACTAAAGTTGATGTTGTACAAACCTGTTGGTGTGCGATTGAAGTGGTGTTTGATGTATTCTGGTTGCTGTTTGAGCCAGAGGGGAAAATGGCTGTGTTTGAGTGGTGCCAGCGACCCCCATACCAAAGAGTCGATCTCTTCAAGTCCACCAAGACTGATGATGGTATTGGAGTCGCGGTTGGCAAGTACATTGACTTGTGACAGACTGAGGGTGCGAATGCCATTCAGAGTGACGTCATGACGCCCGTTCGCCAGTATGGCAAGGCTTTCGTCATCAACCGATTGCAAACCGTCGAGCTCTAGGGTCATTCGATCTGTCGTTCGATATTGACCCATGATTAGCTTTGTCACTTCGGGGGTGATGCGTTGCAAAGAGTTGAGTTTGGTGATGTCATCGGTACTGGTGTTTTGCATCATGAGCCGAAGTCCTTCAGTACTGAATTCTCCAAATTCAGAGAGCCATCGTAAGCGATGACGAACCTTATTTTTTAGATCTTGAATTTGCCAAAAATGGGTCTCCAAAAAGAGAATGGTTTGTACCCATTCGGTTGTCATCGTTATGTTCTTCAACGGAATCGTGATGCGTCGCTGTTTTCGTTTCCATTCAGGGATGGTCGTTTGCTCAATGGTCTCTTTGCTGCCCCAAAGTAGATGCATGTACGCTTCGGGTGTGATGTGCTCTAGATCAGGAAATGACAGTGTGCCACTGAAATCCTGTATCGTCTTGGCATCAGTGGCTGTAACCTCAGTCACGCCATGTAAAAACAGGGTGCCGCCTCTGACCGATTTCAAGTGCGCAGGTTGTACATCATCGATTCGAACGTGCACTCGATGTCGTCCAGTGATGAGTTCAGCCAAAACAGGTGGCTTCAGTCCTTTCAACCCTTTGAGTTGAAGTTCCTCTGTGAAGGATTCAAAGGCCTGTGCTTCACGTTTGGACAAGGATTGAATGTCATTCAACAAGAGTTTCTGTCCATTAAACTTGGATAGCTGTGAAATGTTTGAAGCGGACAACCTTTTCACTTCGGGAAGGTTGAGACTGCTCGCCTCAATACTTGCGATGTTGTCTAAAAGCCACTGTGGAGGCTCTGTCCCCAAAACAGTCAGGTGCCGTCCATAGGGGAGCAAGTTTTCGACCGAAGCTTCATCCAATGTTTCATCCACCGTAATCGTGTTGAGATTTCCAAAACTCTTCTTAGAGAGTGGTACATCGATGCGATTCACCTGATTCAGATGGAGTCGTGTGGAACTCATGCATCTTACAAAGTCTTCGGTGATATCGTATTTTCCAGTGGTATAAAGCCTTCCCAAAGGCAGCGGGGCATCGCAGTTTTCCAATGCTTCTGTGGGGATCTGTCCGACCACCGCAGCCTTTCGTTCCGTGATGGTGTGAAGATCAGCATGGGTTTGCGGTATGTAATTCGGATAGATGTAGAGGACTTCATTGTGCATGTCTTGCAGTACTTTTGCACTGAGTTCAGATTCTTCTATCCACCGAGTTACCATACTCGTACGTCCAGAAAACGTATGGCTGATCGATGAAGGGAGCACATCCCAAGTCCCAGCAGAGATGGGGTCTGTCTCTAACCG
>CAJWHX010000243.1 GCA_913040875.1 uncultured Pseudomonadota bacterium
GTTCAATCCAATCTTGCCGACTCAAATCGCTCTTTGGTGGAGTCGATTCGGTCCGAGGATATTCGCGTGGTCATTTGGGGGTATTACGGTATCTCCACTGAGGCACCTGAGTTCGGAAACTGCAACGCATCTATAGATCAGCTGTCGCAAATGCAATCGTCACTAGCAGACGAAGACGATGGGGTACTGTGGGTGAACGGTAAGGCAGATATAACCGGGGAAGACCTGTCGTATTATGATGATGATTTAATTCACCCGTCTCTTAAGGGGTCACGAAAGATTGCGGAGCAGATTGTAGAGGCGATTGAGTCTGCCCAATGATCAAGTTATTCAATCGCATGTTGCCAATTTGAGTCGATATTCTCCATCGTCGCCCATGCCGATGTACGCCATCCACAGAGTACCATGCCACAAAGTCAAAGAAGGTTCACGCACACTCCAAGCCTCCTCTCCAGATTCTGTTAAATCGAGCGCCAGTTGACGATCATTCCATACCAAGCCATCCTCCGATGTTGCAGACAGAATCCTCCATGGCCCAGGGTCTGTCTGAGAAGTGTCGTATCCACCATACCAAGCTTTGTAACCATCTTCGGTGTTCAGCACGTTCATCTGTGCAACTGCACGGTTCTCAAAAGGAGAGTCCTCCTCGGCTGCCAAAACGGGGCCTTGAGGTGTCCAATTATCATTCACCAATTCTGCGCTGCCAATGGAATAGGTTTGTCCATTGAATCCTGTGTACCACATGCGGGACCCGTCATCACTCAATGATGGATACAATTGTCCGAGAGTGTCAAATTCATCAGTTGGTACAATCTGAATGTCGGGCATACTCCATCCGATTCCGTCGGAACTGGTTGCTATTCCAATCCGGCCTCCACCAATGTGCGTTACCAAACCCTCTTCACCAATAGAAACATGCATGTGCATAATGTCTGAAAATTCAGACAAGTCCGTTATGACCGTTGGCTCAGACCAGGATAGCCCATCAGAACTTCGAATTGCTGTGATGGTATCCGTCATTCCATCTCGTTGTGAATAATACAACCACAATTCATTATTGAAGACAACTAAAGAGGGGGCGACTTGATTGGAGATGGAAATGGATCCTGGTGTTCCATAACGATTCCACAAAGTACGTTGGTCTACACTTGTTAGGCATTGAGATGGTGTGACCTCAGCAGTATCACCAAACTTCAATGACTCGCATGCAATCAACAATGAAAGTAAAAGGAAAGACATGTGATAACTGTATCCCTTTCGTTTAATTTGAAAGTCCTTGGCTTTATCGGCATTGGTATTCTTGAAAAACTATACACCTTTAAACACAATAATTGCCCTTTGCAATTACCCAAAGTTCATATGGATGTTAAAATTTAACATGGAGTCCTTATGATTTTATTCTCATTGATGCTGGGATGTGTTCCAGAACAAAACAACGATGGATTTGGCATTGCCGGTTCCAATCCAGATAGGAATCTTGATACGGCTGAAGAAGTAGCAGATACAAATACTGCAGATACAAATACTGAAGACACCTCAGTTGAATATTCGAATGACGATGCCTTATTGGAGAATCCATTTGCGGCAGACAGCAGCTCAGTGTGCGGTGACCGTACGGTTGGTACAGATATCGGAGACTGTGCTGTCAATTTTGGATTGATTGATCGCGAAGGAGAAGTGGTTCAACTCCATTCATACGCTGGCTCAGTCTTGTTTCTCGATTTGAGTGGTTTTGGCTGAAGTGGCTGTAGAGACTCGGGTCCGGGTTTTAATCAGTTTTACTTAGACAATCAAAGTCGAGGCTTGGTGTCCATTGCAGCTATTCACTTCGCCAACATTGACGAGTTACAAGTTTGGGGTCAAGAGTATGGCGGAGACGTGGTCCTCATTTTGGATGAGGCTGGCTTCGTGTATGATGAGTACAAGATGGATGACTACAGACCACAATACATTGTTATTGATGAAGACATGACAATTGTATATAAGAACTCAACACCGAGTGGTAAATCTCCGGCTGAGCAGCAAGTGTTGTCATTGTTAGAATAGAGTTTTGGGTAGAGTCTATTGAATGACTTCACTCAAAAGGAATATTCGGAGTCGCTACAAAAGGACGACACGGTTGACCTCTCAAGGAAGGACAAGGAGGGTACTCCTCGGGAACGTCAATGTTTGGTATCGTCCGCATCGATAGTTTAGATGGGAAGAGGTCTCCATATCCCAGTTTAAAAGTTGGGGTGTCGTCATAGAGTGGGTTTTCAAATTCCCAAGTCCCATGGTCTCTACCGGGTGTTGTAATAGACACGCGCAATGTTGATCCGGCTCGTATAGCATGAGCCACTGATGGAATTACAACGGTTGCAGACTCCCATTCATCGAGGGGCATGGGAGACAAATCAGCCAGATTGTACGTTCGATACAGATCTAGACCATTCACGGTTGCAGCTCGGTGACTGAGATTCAACCATCCAGACTGTATGAGCGTTTCATTTCCATCGGGACGAACTTCAGTCAACGTGGCTTGGACGGTGACTTCTTCGACCGGACTGTTTACATACAGCTCCAAGATACCCGGTCCTGCAATTACAGTGTTTTCTGTAAATGGTTCTGTTTGATAAGAGGCAATATGTCCACTCTCAAAGTTGTTCCATTCAATATCCCAGAGTGGTACCAGCAATTCGTACCCTGCCGGTCCAAAAAAGGTGTCATCACTAGCCTCTGCGTCAAAGGTCCACGTATCTACACCCGCATCTGAAGGGGCATCTGTGAGAAGACCTTCTGCTCCCAAGAACCATTCGATTGTCCCAGTGTCTTCGGGTGGCCAAACATCGTAGAATGCTTCATACCTGGGTATGGGTGCACCAGGTTGGTCAGTCCCAGCACCCATTTCAAATAAGACATGTACGGTTGGTTCTGCTTCGTATGCTTCTAGGGCATCCTCGTAGTCCATATTTTCGAAACGGTCTTCAGGGAACTGATATCCATCCATTCCAAAGAAATTGCCAAATTCGGTTCCACCAAGAGACCGAATCAAAGGATTCATTTTGGGGACTCGTTCGGCAACATAAAACTCTAAGAACTCATACCAACGGAATGCGTGTATAGGGGAGTACCCATCAGGGTGCCTTCCATTGCCGAGCATGACTCGCAACATTCTGGATTGGTCAAAGGATTGAAGCATGTTTCCAAACTGGGCCCCCGTTTGTTCATCTTGAAATGAACCTCCGTAAAATACAGGGGCTTCAATTTGAGATACCAACAGGGTCAAGTCTCTGGCATCTGCGGCATCGGGTCTTGTGTCCATGGCTCGTAGGAAACTCTCAAAATCAACACTGTGATTGGACAATGAAAGATTTTCCTCGCAGGTAGTATCGCCATTGTCGATTCTTGCTGAAACCCAACTTGCCCCTCCGGCTTGCGAATCCGATTCTCTGGCATTGACCCATTGTCTGGTAAAGCCTTTATTGTAGATTCCACCCGGCCACTGCATCTCCCAAGCGTCGGCAATGGTGGACAACGGTACTATCGCAGCCAGTGAGGGAGGAGTGGTAGAGGCAACGTACAACTGAGATATTCCCGGATAGGAAAGACCGACCATTCCCACTTGATTGTTCAGTACCCAAGTTTGTCTGGCAACGGTTTCAACGATGTCGTATCCATCTGCGTGTTGGGCTCGGTTGAAGACATCAAAGACTCCACCCGAACAACCCGTACCGCGCATATTTACGCTAACGGTGGCATACCCAAGCATATTTGCGATTAAACTTCCCGTGTCTTGTCTGTCTGAACGTGATGGAGAGTACCCAGAGTAAATGACCACAGTGGGATAGGGCGCTTCTCCATATAAAGCGGGGTCGGGGAGTCGGACCATTGCGCTAAGTAAGACCCCATCTCGCATTTCAATGTATTGGAAACCACCTTCTGGATCTTCGAGTTCTCCAGAGATGGGTGACGTTGGGACGCCAACCAATGTTTGTTTTTCATACACAGCTGTGTCAGGGATATCATTCACATCTAGAACGTTAAATGTTCCGGACCAGGCTAAGTTTTCACTGGTGTCGTCTTGAATGTAGTATCCATCACCTGGAATCAGAACATTTCCGTCTGCCATCGAAAAGTTTTCAAAATTATTGGGGTCGAGCGTGACGTGTTCCGCGCCAACATAGGCAAAATGTGCTGTGCCATCATCATCGGAGATCAATGTAACAATCGGTTCATCATCCGATCCGTATAAGGTTAAGGGGGTAAACGGAGAGGCATTTAATACGGTGACGGTTTCCACACCGGGACTAACGTCAAAGTCAGCGGGTCTTTCTACTTCAACCTCCTTTTCGTTTGAACTGCATCCAACAAGTAAACTGAACGTGAGTAATAAAGACATCTGTACTCCAAGGTCAAACTGAGCTACGTAGGTTCCAGTCTTTCAGACATCAGGAACTTACAATATCGAACATACGATTGTGTAGAGTGTATCCAGTTGTAACGGAAAATGTAGTGTTGGTTGTTGATGAATCTCAAAATCGATATACGATAGTTGAAAAACATTGAGGTGATGTATGTTTATCGGTTTGTTTATTGGGTTGAGCTCTGTTGTCTTTGCAAATGGTGGCGTCGTAGATGCCACTGAACCTGCAGCGTCAGGGGGTGTTGTCTTGAAACAGTCTACTGATGTAACACTCGTTTCAGAAAAGTTGACCATTAAGGTTTTGGATGGCAGTACATATGATGTGGATGCACTATACACACTAAGCAGTGCCAAAGCCCAGACGGTTCAATATGGCGTACCATTAGCGTGGTCTATACAGTCAGAGAGTTCAGAATACATCCAAGAAAAACTGACCGTTACACTGAATGACAAGCGACACAGTTGCGATAGTATCCAGTTTGATAAAGGATCCGACGAAATCGCAGAGCGAAGTGGGTGGTGCTTAATCTCTCTTGAAATACCGAAAGGAGAGTCCATTCCCTTGCATCTTCAGTACACAGGTCAGCTGCTTCGTGAAGACTTTGCGACCAACAAATCAATGCACGTAGCTTATTCGACTAGGGTTCTGGAGTACCATCTGTTTCCGGCTGGATACTGGAATGGCAATGCCAAAACTGTAGACATTACGCTTGATTATGGAGCATTGGCCCCCTATGCAAAATTGAAATTTATCAAGCCGCATTTGTCTGAAGGGGCGAAGCGAATATGGCATTTCGAGGATGTAGACTTGAAGACACTCGGTACATTATCCGTAGACTTAGATATGAATCCTGTTCTAGAACACCGAGACATGAAAGCGTTGATTCAGAACAACGAATTTAAAAAGCACACAACAATTACCGCCAGTTCGACATTGTCTGCGCAAGGTAGCAATACCTATGCGGTTGAAAATCTACAAGATGGAAACATGAATACAGCCTGGTGTGAGGGTGCAAAAGGAAATGGTGCAGGGGAAACTCTTGAGGTGCGTATTCCTCATGAACCATTTGCCAACAAGGGACCAATGCTTTGGGCGTTGGCAGTTTCTCCGGGTTATGCAAAAAGTGAAAAGGCATGGAAGGGAAATGGGCGAGTTCAATCTTTGAAAGTTGGTGAGTGTGGAGCCTCTGCATTTCAGATATTAAGCCTGCGAAACGACAATCACACCCATTCTCTACAATTGCTTCAGGCTGAGGAGTATCATGACTCACAGTTATTTGAGCAGATTCAAAACAATATGATGCAAGGCAAAGAGATTTGCTTGACTGTCAGCATTGATAAAACGGCTGATGGCAAGTATCCAGATACATGCATTTCCGAGTTGCATTTTATAGCAGGTATGAACTAAG
>CAJWHX010000244.1 GCA_913040875.1 uncultured Pseudomonadota bacterium
GTCATAGCCTTAGCCGCCACAATGCTGCACGATGAAGTCGGCACATACAACATCACAGCCAATGGAACATTGGTCGCGACTATCCTGATCGGTTGTGCAATCGGTTTTGTCTTGGCCAAACGTGTCAAGATGACAGAAATGCCAGAGCTGGTTGCGATTCTACACTCTTTTGTTGGATTGGCGGCGGTACTGGTAGGCTTTTTATCTTTCATTGCACCATTTACAATCGTTGAAGGAACTGCACACACCATCCACAATGTTGAAATCTATCTAGACGTAGCCATTGGAGCCGTGACCTTTACCGGTTCCATTGTAGCATGGGCAAAGTTGCGTGGTAAAATCTTTGGATACTGGATACCCGGTAAACCATTGTTGCTCCCAGGCCGGCACTTTCTCAATTTGGGTCTGCTCATCGGAATTTTTGCGATTGCGGTTCCTGTAGTATCCTCTCATGATTTCAGTGAAGTGATTTGGGGAATGAGTTCTCTGAACTGGATGCTGGTCATGTCGATCATTGCTGGTCTGCTTGGGGTGCACCTCGTAGTCGCTATTGGTGGTGCCGATATGCCGGTTGTCGTATCACTACTCAACTCTTATTCTGGTTGGACAGCATCAGCTGCTGGATTCATGCTCAGCAACGACTTGTTGATCATCACTGGTGCCTTGGTTGGTTCTTCTGGTGCGATCTTATCCTACATCATGTGTAAGGCGATGAATCGTTCGATATGGAATGTGGTCTTTGGCGGCTTTGGAGCCACCCCTGCATCGACTTCCACACAAGAGGTAGAAGGTGAAATCACCATGATTACCGAAGATGATTTGGTGGACGAATTAAAAGATGCCACCAGCATCATCATTGTTCCAGGGTACGGAATGGCGCAGGCTCAAGCGCAGCGTTCAGTGGATACCTTCACACGCTTATTGCGAAAGCGAGGCGCCACAGTACGTTTTGCAATCCATCCAGTCGCGGGTCGACTTCCTGGACACATGAATGTGTTGCTGGCGGAGGCTAGTGTCCCGTATGACATCGTCTTGGAGATGGATGAAATCAATAACGACTTCCCAGAAACCGATATCGTTTTGGTGATCGGAGCCAATGATGTGGTAAACCCCTCCGCCCAAACGGATCCAGGCTCTCCAATCGCAGGAATGCCAGTCCTCGAGGTTTGGAAGGCTGCGCGCACAGTTGTATTCAAGCGGAAGATCGGTGGGAAAGGCTACGCTGGAGTATTGAATCCCCTCTTTTATAAAGAGAACAATCGAATGTTTTTGGGAGACGCCAGAGCGTCTATCGATAAACTGAATGCGTCTTTAAACCAGTAATCTACACTTTAAATGCTGGTATCGAGTGCCGGTAGCAGAAGTACACACTATAGACTCCGCAGAAATCTGAATCTGATATCTGCGGTGTTTTTATCGTTTAGAATATTGAATATCAGTATCGTATCGTCACAGATCATATGCATTATCATCTGAACGGTCACCATCGTTTTTTGAACTTTACAATCTGTAAGACTTGAATTTATTTGTAAAAAACAATATACCACCAGTGAAACCATACGTGATTTGCAGAGAGTCATGTTGATGATTTCCTTAGATAAAGACCACAGCGTAAGCAGCTGTCACAATAAAGCGCAACTAATACAAGTGTGACTCGTCGCAACAAACGTGATCTTTACAGAACGAATTATTAAATCATAATTATTATGGAGTATACAAAGATGAAATATTTATTTGGGATGTCGTTTTTTCTTGCAGCCTGTGCCAATAAAGAAGACTGTGTGAGCGGTCAAGATTCAGACGCTGACGGCTTAGACGATTGTGTTGAACTTGAAATGGGAACCGATGCAAACCTTGCCGATAGTGATGGGGATGGATTTACAGATGCAGAAGAATTGGATTGTGTCAGTGACCCATTAAAGGGTGATGAAGTTTGCTACTCATGTGGATGGGAACACAATGACCCCGACACTTTGACCTCTACAGGCAACGAAGAAGGGGATGTAATCGCCAATCTACTCATGTCTGATCAATGTGGAGATGAAGTGAGCCTATGGGATTTTCACGGTGGATACAACCTCTTATACATGACAGTTGGCTGGTGCAATACTTGCATTAACGAAGCGACTGACCTACAGACTGTACAAGACGAGTTTATCGCCGAGACCAATCTAGATTTCCAGTTCCTATTGGTTCTGTATGAAAGTTACACTGGATATCCAGCAGAACCAGAAGATGGGGTTGCATTTGCAGAACAGATTGGCAGTCCAAGTTTCCCAGTTTTTACAGATGGTAAGGATATGGTTGTCGGTGCTACACCTCTGACAATCAATCCAAAACGAGAAGTGTGTGCCCTGTCACCAGAACTTGAAATTATCGGGTGCTTTACTGGATATGATGGATACGAAAATGCATTGAACACCATCAAAGATCACGCGGGTCTCTAAGGTATCAGTACGAAACCATAGACACCTCTCCTCTCGGATGCATAATATTTTCCGAGAGGAGTCTGTCTCTTTGTTCCTTGCTCTAGATCCCCTTTTGACTCGTTAAGGTCGAGTGTAATACCCTTCTAAGTAGTACTCGTATGAGTAGATGTCGTTACTTTGCAGGATTAAACTTGTTCCTGCTGCAATTGGAATGTTGATGTTTCCTTTGCAAGGACTGTTGCACATCCCATAATACGCTCCGTAACTGCGTGAATCGTACAGCTTCGTGCTGTTTTGATACACATCGATAGAAGAACTCGACGTAATCAGAGTGGTTATTACAAAGACTTCTGAACTCGTATTCGTCAACACTGTGGAGCCTGAAGGCCCAACCGTTCCAAAGAAACTTCTGCGTGGATGATTTTGCTGAACCAATCTTCCATTGACAAAATAGGTGATGTTGTCAGTGGTTGTGATAGAAATCGATAACGTGCTGCCTGAAGGGACAACCAAGTTGGCATTCCCTGCTACAAATACACCACCCGAATAATTATGGTCTGTTGCGTGCATTGATTCAGATACAACCGGACTTCCATCTATAGACAACAGACAATTCCCGTTGCAAAGTGCAGCACTGATGATTAAATCCTGTCCGGTAGGCACAGTAATAAGGGTGACATTCGAAGTTCCCAACTCCAAAAAGTTACCTGTGTAACTAACATGAGGCTCAGATCCCAAGGACGTTTCTACTGGATGAGCATCCACCGTGGAAGAACCAAAAAGAATCCACATGAATATATAGAAGAACAGTTTCATAATTTTGCCCGGATATCGATCAAGAAGTCGGTCGAAGACTCTAAGGAATACCCCATTCTATCTTAAAATTTAAAATGAGTACACGACTGTGGAAGAAATCTATCCATCGGATATTCTCCAAAGAATACCTGCCGTTGTACACATCGATTGGACCAACACCCAATCTGAAGCCCGCTAATTCATCATTCAGACTCAAAAAACCAAGTAACTTGGTTATCGACCTCTACATCACAAATGGTTCCACTCCCCCAAAAGGCCCTACCCACGTTCGATATTTGAACGCCCCACAATCCATCTGGAAGATCTTCGATGCGTGCAATCGAATTGCCATTGTCAATTTTCTGACTCAAGGATAGAAATGTTTCGGCTGTTGGGCTCCAACTACCATCATGATCCAACAACCCAAAATTGTCCTCGAAATTGGTTGGGTCATCTCCATTTTGAATGGTATACCAGCACACATCAGTAGCACCCTCAGCGAGTGCTAAAAGAATCCCCCGCTCCATCATATCAGCCTGCTCTTCACGCGATGTTTCACCAATAGTGGTAATCCCGTATTCTGTAACGGTAACTGGCAAAGGCTCTACAATGCGCTGAATGTTCTGAATCATTTCCCAAATTGGCATCTCGCCGTCTTGAGAGTACTCTGGAGCCACAGTTGGCGGGTAGAGTGAGTATGGGTGAATCGCCACCGAATCAACAGTATCGAGTAGTGTCGGATGATGAGCAAGCATGTCCGCCAAAAACGACTCCGCCCCAGGAATGATTTGTTCATGGTAAAAAGTGCCGCCTAGGATAACCTCAGCCTCCGGATGTACAGCATGTATGGCATTTGCTGCCGCGATGACGAGAGCACCAAACTGTTCTGGATTGCCTCCGAAATCTGGCTTCCAAAATCGAAAGCCTGCATTGGGTTCATTCCAGATTTCAAATCTCTGGATGCTATCTTTGTACCGCTCAGCAACGATGGCAGCGAAATTGGCAAAATCCGCTGGGTCATCAGGGGGGAAATAATGATCATCTTCAGTCTGTGATGATGCCCAAGGAACACCATATGCCAACATTGGAATGACCTCTATTCCCTTTTCAGAAAAGGAATTCACCACTTGGTCATGATGATCAAAGGTCCATTGACCTTGCTCTGCTTCGATTCGGTGCCACAAAAAGTCACTGCGGATGGTTCCCGCCCCTAGCGCTACGACTTTGTCCACCGTATCGGTTATCTCATTGGTTCTACTGACACTTTTCGCCAAACACAGTGGTTGTTGAATCTCATATTCAGTTCCCAGTTTAACTGGGCAAGTGTCCGGAGATGAAGAGGACTTGTTTGTACATCCGAGCGCCCCTTGAAAAAGGAATGCGGATGCCATTGTATAGCGTAAATCATAAGCCATCTGTCTATAGTCCTATTCATACAATAATAATTAGTAGCTTAGAAGCAACCACCGACTATAGATATAATTTCACATTCGAAGAGGTAACAATATTCTTTTAGACATAAAGAGAACCAACCCAGTATCAAGATTGAGTGACTCTCAATGAGTTGAATGCCCCATGTTTTCCAATTGTTCTTTAAACTTCACACAGGGATCGATGGAGTCAACACGCGGTGTAAAGTAGACCAGATGCGCGTCGCTACCGTATTTCTTTGGATCATCATATTCCAACTCAACTTCACGAAATTGAATACTCAGTACATCTGGAGCAAGTTCCGATGAAAAATACCAAGGCACACCCCTATCTATACGTGTGTGGCCAAACCCAGCAACTAGAACCAGAGCATCTTCAATATTGTCTTCCACTACACGTGCCATCCAAGCATCCTTAAATCGCTGTACAATCACCATAGCCTTGGTCATCTCTTCATTCGAATACCCACAGTGAGCGGTATCAATCTCGGCTTCCAACTCTGTAAGTTCTTCGGAAGTAAGTCCCTTTGCTCCCTTCAAGACTTCCGGTTCGGACATGAAAGATGTCATGATTTGATCTTTTGGTGGATTGGCAGCCAAAATCGGACTGGAATACTGAATGGCAGTTTCAAATATGGGCGCATAGAGTGAAAAGTCAGACCACCCACTCTCAGCCCAATTGACATCTTGGGCAAAGACCCCAGCAGAGGACTGATTCGCCGAATCAACCAGAGTTTGATCATCCAACATGATTTTCTGATTGATCGTATCCAGTACCTTGACCGATTGCTGGGTGAGCAACTCTGCATTAAACTGCTGAGCCTGTTTGGCTCCCTTAGCAATCACCAGTTCATCCAAAGTTTTTTGTTTAGCCAGTGCCGTCGACAATAACGGTTTTGAATAAAAATCACCGTCTTCCGCTGTGATAATGGTTAGAGGTGTTTCACTATCTTGCCGACGCCAATCGCGCGCTAGTGAATAAGCAGCCAAACCGCTACCAATAATAATGAGAGGAGACGTCATACTAGTGTTCCTGTGATTGATGATAGTTATTTAAGGCATCAAACATACTCATGACACCTGAAATCGGTGTGTGCTGATCGATGCCATGACCTAAGTTAAATACGTGCG
>CAJWHX010000245.1 GCA_913040875.1 uncultured Pseudomonadota bacterium
GTGCCAAACCTGCGGCTTTGAAGTTGGATTCAACATGGGGTCGCAAATTGCGTTAAATCCTTTGAAATAGATCTACAAATAAAGTCCAAAATCGATCCCGAAACCATTGACAGTTTAGCTATACAATCCTACATGTTGATTTTGAGTGGTCTCAAGTCCCTACCGCCAGAATTGGCACGTTCTCTAAGTCAAAAGACCAATTACGGAGTCATTATATTGGATGGCTTGACCTGCATTGAACCAGCGTCAAAGGACATACTCGATGCCTTTGAGGGGACCATCGAATACCTAGGAGAGAAAGAACTCTGTACAACCAATAAAGAAGAGGATTCAACACAATCTTCTTCAACCACACAATAATTAATGGAACTACATTAATCGGTGGAATTCGAGTTCCCTGATGTGGTATGGATTACCTCTGTCTCTGTTGAAGGGATTTCTTGAGTGCTGAGACTTAGTTTACCATGAGACATTTGTCTGTGCGATGACGAAGTCCTGTGCGTCCCAGCCATACTGCTGACTGAGATTCATCGGATGTGGACGGTAAAGCATCGTTGCGGTCACAGTTCCCGTTGTGCAGCCTTCACCCAACTGAAAGGTGTGCGGCAATACCAAATTGCTTCCGGGGGGTATACGATTGTCGCGTAGAATATCGGTAGCTTTGTAATGAGGCACTTGCAGAGTCCCTTCAGCATCCACCAACACTTTGGCAAAACTCTGTCCTGTTCGTCCCACCAAACCCTGCGAAGGCATTCCATCTTCAAGAATTGCACTCGTAGATACCAAAAACAGTTTGTCCCCTTCTTGTAGTTCGATTGCTTCGTTCATCGCCAAACCATCCGCAACTTGGATGACTGCTGTTTGACCCACTAAGGTATAGTTTGGCATTCCCTTTTCTTCGAGCGTTCTTTCAGACTCAGCAAAATAACCGATGCCCGTGTAGTCTTGATAATCACCAGTAGATCTGAGCACTTTTAGTGTCACTGCATCAAAATCTAAAGAATCCGGCAACGTCCATTGAAGAACATTGTCGGAACGCAGAATGGACTCTCCTACAACACCACTCGCCAATCTGCCACCGATCTCATCAACAATCGAACCACTTTGCAATACAGGTTCACCACAATCGGTTTCAACATCGATGAGTACATACATTGCGCGCATTGGCTCACCAGTTGGAATAGCATGACCACACCCTACATTCGCTACGGATGTCGATACTGCTAGTTCATCACCCACTATGTCTGTTTGAATACTGAGGTGTACTGCGGTATCTATCAGTCTAGGCTCTCCCTCAAATGGCGAACGAAAAATATGCTGACGAACATCTTCTACCGGTCTGGGAAATCCAAAGGTAATCGACTGATTTTCGACCGTGGCGATATCAACTGCATTTGTTTTATCGACATAAGACGGCATGTGACACCACTGACAAGGGGTGTCTGGATTGTTGAATGGTCCTGATTCCCACTCACTGTAGGTACTCTGAATGGGCAATCCCTCGGGCCACTTTTCAGTATCGAGCGTGGTTTCAGGAACCAATGCGGGCTGCTCATGCTCGTGACATCCTGCGCAAAATACAGACTGATTGAACTTATCTTGTGGGGACGCTGCCATCGCAACATTTGGAACATCGATGATCGGTCCATAATATACTGGGTCCCACTCAAAGATATTTCGACCTGGTTCCCCAGGTCGATGAACGACCAAGCGACTGCCATACCCAGCCGGTTTGGTCATGTCGATATCTTTCACCTTGTGACAGGTATCGCAGTGCACACCCGCGTCATACGCGAGACCAATCGCATCGTGAAGATTGCGGTCCATTAATTGCCCATTGATTCCCGGTGCATGACAGTCTGCACAACCGCCAAAGGCAGTTGGCTCAACTCCTTCATCCAAATTGGGATCATCACAGGCTTGTTCTGATTCTGCGCAAATGGGATTCAAATCAGACAAGACGCCGTGTTCCACGTGACACTTGTAAATGGGATTTCCATCGGTACCCGGTTCCACACCGATTTGCCAAGCACCACCAAAGGCTTCACACTCCTCAACAGTTGTCGCCAATCGCGTCACTCCATTGTACAAGTCGTGTAACAAGGGGTTGGAAGCCGCCTCAGAATGCTTCGACGTCCAAAAGTCTCGTACAAAATCGGTATGACAATGAGAACAATTCTCCTCCATTTCATCATATCCAGTGCCGGGGTTCTGAAATGTGTAGTCTGGGTTGTCTGGTGCTTTCACTTCTCGCAGACTCATTGAAATTGGAGTGTCCGGTTTGAAGAACTCATAGCCCTTAGCTCGATATCCAAGTTTGGATGCTACGATGGCGGGCTCACCCTTGTAGATGTTGGTGTACCACAAAGAAAAGTTACCATTTGCATCTGTCAAAACTAAGGTTTCCGGGCGACCACCCACCATGACATTGGCATTTTCAATCGGTGCACCTTCATCATCTACAATCTGACCTGTGACTTCAAAAGACTCCGGAATCTCTTCGTCTACTGGGTCTTCAACCGGTTCCACCGCGCTATCTAAGGTCGCTGGGTCCTTACACCCAAGCAACACTAAAAATAGATTCATGGCAACGACTCAATCCATGCCGATACAGCACTGGTGCCCTCTTCATCTACTTGACTTGTTGCCAGTGGAGGCATTTGTGCGGCATCGTCTCGGTGAATCATTCGATAATAAATGGCTGACGCCATTGGATTTCCGGGAACGACCCTACCCAGAACATGCTGGTCTTTGAACACCTGAGTGTCGACCCCAACCGTAGTTTTCCAAGCATTGGAGTCTTCTGGAGTAGCCGTACCAACATCGAGCCAAAGATTCAGATCGTACATGGGCAATCCATCCTTTGATTGATTGTGACACGGACCGCAATTAACGTGCATGTATCCCAAAGCGTCTCGGTTGATTTGATCACCCGGAATGGAAACAGGTACCTCTGGATCATCGGACAAGGCATCCATTTCAACCAGCTCTTGGAGGGATATGCCCTCGGTGACTTCACTCAGCATAATAGCCGAAAAACCTAGTCCTCTAGAAGGTCTACCACCACCTTGCTCTGCGGTTCCGTGACATTCTACACACTGCTTCCAAGAGGGTATGTCGTGGTCTGTACCCAGAACATTTGGCATGCCTTCCGGAGAAACTTTGAACGCTTCGGTTTGCTGTTCATTCCAGAGATAACTCACATACACAAACTCTCTCTCACCGGGGCCAAGTCGCTCTATGTAACGTGTTTCCACCTTCTTGTTGCCCACAGAGAACTCTTTAAAAAACCTCGTCCCCACTGGGAAAGACCAATCATTCATGTTCGATGAATCAATCTTTTCGCACTCCGGTATATACACCCAGCGCCTTTTACCTTCTCCGTCAGACCACAGCTCGTACTGCGGTTTGAACAGGCGTACCGCAGGATGAATTTCGTCCTGCACGATATCAACATAGAGTTCTGTCTCAGACAACTTATCAGGCAATACGGATTCTAGCGTCGGTATCTCCGTCCCGAACTCGGTAATCTGTTGATCAGGCAGCTGCGTTGGTTCAAAGGTATTGACGCACTGTGTGCCGTCGATGCCCGTTTCCGAAGCGCTGTCTACATTGGACGTGTCAAAACTTGTTCTGGGAGATGTACACCCCAATCCAAGAAGTGCGACACCAACACCAACTATCTGATTACTCAATACCTGCATGACTTCTTATAACGTCGAATGCATCGTCAGTCCCACCATGCCCAGTAAAGCACTCGACGATTTCAAACTCTGGTGTAAACACACATATTTCTGGATGCGCTATTTGGTCCATCGGTGTTGCATCAGCAACCGTTCCATCTCCACCTGCCAATACCGGAAAATCTGGAGAACCAATGCGCTCTGCATATGCCACAACATCCTCAACCACTGCCGGATTCCCGCTGGCACCTTCACTCAGCACAAAGATGAAACTAAAGTCTAAACCCGTTTCTGCGATGAATGCTTCTTGTCGTTCTTGGAGACCACCTGCCTCCACAGTACAACCACTTCACCACGCGGCAGTCATATAGAGGATGTGGTACTCCCCGTGAAAGTCCCAAATATCAACGGCTTCCTCACACTGATCGGGAAGTTGGAGATTCGCAACAACGTCTCCATAATCGTTTCCGGTAGAAACCAAATTCCCAGGATCATTGTGCTCCCAGCCACATGCATAACACTGCTCATCGGCATCGGCAGGATTGCTCACACAATCCACTTCATCGGCATCTGAAAACCCATCCCCATCAGAATCTGAGGAATCTGGGTTGGTTCCCAGTTCCAGTTCCTCACAATCATTCAATCCATCGGCATCTGAATCAAGCGAACAGTCTGCTTTATCAGTACAAGCGAAAAGAAGTGAACACAATAAAAATTCAACTCGCATCATATTTAAACCTCACAATCAATATACCCTATACCCCTATGTAGTATATACTACACGACATGTAAAGTAAAGTATTAAATACTCAATCGTACGCTGTATCTTTACATATAAAATGAGTCAGATGTGTTGTGCTATCTTCTCAAGTCCTCAATCGAACCTCGAAGAACGTCTCTATCGACCATGGATTTGAGATTCTCTATGTCACCATTGCTACTAGAGAATTCTCCAGCCACTGTTTGCCAAATCATCCAGTTGGGTTTCCAAAAGGGCCAAACACCCCATGAGGCTACCCAAAATCGCTCGATCGATGTACCCAGAAGATGCTTTTCATAAAAGGAAGGTGTCGTATATACAATAGGCTCCACTCCATAAGCATCACGAAGCGTATCGTAGACTACTTCCAGACGTTCTTGGATTTCCTCATTTGAAGGAACATTCTTACATCCAGGGTTGAACTCCACATCAATTACAGGTGGGAGTGCATCCTCGTCATTAGGAACCTTTTTTATGAAGAACTTCGCCTGCTGTTCGGGCGGTGAGCAAAAGGTCATAAATAGGTAGGCCCCTCTGGGTATTCCTACTCTCTTACTTTCTTTCCAATTCCGTTTGAACTCAGGATCCAAATAGTCATTGCCTTCCGTTGCTTTCATATATACAAAATCCACCGGATCTTGCTGAAGTGCATCCCAATTGATTTTGCCCTGATGATGAGAGATGTCAATTCCTCGATTTTGGTACAAGATGGGATCGACGTGACCGTGAAACATCGCGTAACACCATCCAGCGTACGAACTGAGTATACAAACGACCACCAATATCTGCTTCCAGTATTTCATTCTTCTCATTCCAAATATTCATCAGTCAAGTATTCATCAGTATAAACGTTGACCTGCAAAAAGTCAGACAGAATACTCTTCTGTTCTGCTCCCATCATTGGAGACAAATATTTTATCTTCACTCACAGTGATACAACTCTTATTAAAACTTCAATATCATCGATAAGGAGTCGTGATAAAATGGATAGTGAATAAATTAACAAGACATACCGTAGTATGACCAAACAAACGATCTAAGGTCTCAAAAATGATCTACTTTTTAGCACTTATAAGTCTCGCGAATGCTCAGGAAATGATGCAATCAGAGTCTATTCAGGTTGATGCCTTCGTTGAGCGATTAGAGGCTGACCCAGTCTCGGCTGGAACTTGGAATCTGCTCAATTCATCCATCAGCCATACATTTGCTGGACGTATGAGCATGACAACTCGGTGGATAGAAGAATCTAAACTCAGCCCAAAAGTATTGGAAGCAATGCACAATGAAGTCCTCTACATCTATCCAAATT
>CAJWHX010000246.1 GCA_913040875.1 uncultured Pseudomonadota bacterium
CTATGGGTAGAGACGGTCTCTGGAGTCTTCATGTTTGATGATTATTATTCGTTCCATCCTCTACTGCAACTGAAGCAATCCATCTGTGTGGTTGGTTTTTTCGGTACACCATTGGCGCAGTCTGTTCGATTTATGCAAGCCATATCTGGTTTGCCGGTACAAGACCTCGAGCGGTTACTGGAACACAAACTGGGGTCTAGACTGGAGCATTACTTACAAGGGCATCACAAAGACCAGCTTCAAGCCCTTGAATTAGACATCGTCCAGTCTGTATTGGGTGAACAACCATCCGTCATTGCACTTCGCCCATCGTCTTTGCGATCCAGAAAAATTAGAGACACCTTGAATCGATTGGATGGTGTGGTGTTCATGCAACCCTTATCCATTTTACTTGGGCAACTGGATTCCATCCATCAAGACAATCGCCGAGAAAGATTTCATGATTTGGATCTTCAGTTACCCGTGACAGAGACTCAGCTTCAAGCTGAATGGATTGTTTGGAAAAGATATTTGCCCAATCATTGGAAAGAGATCCAAAGCAGTGAGACTGCTCCGAGTGCGCTTGGTCAGGAATTATGGAATTACATTCAAGACTCCTTCTAAGAAGACATTCTCGGACTATAGATCTACAATGGGTTGGTGAAACTAGAACTTGTCAGGCGTGAGATTGACTTGTGGATCAAGAAGAATACCACCGATTGTAAAGACTAAATACAGTTTTCCACCGGAATGAGGTGGTCAGAATGCTCTAAGTGAATTAATTTTCAATGAACCACTATGGTTTAAGCAAAGAGTGACAGTGCAGTTTGTGCTTGTATCTTTGCTGGCAAATGTTGTATAACAGTACAATGCATGACTGTATTCCAGAGATTTTTGGATAGAGTTTCAAATCTTTTGCATTTACACAAAACAGGTTGTTCCATGATCACATTTCTTTTTCGCGTGTTGCTGCTCCTGTTGATCATTCCCAACATTGCCTTTGCGGCAACGAACGGAAATATCAAAGGATCAATTGTCGATGAGTATGAAGTGCCTCTACCCGGGGTGGTCATCACTGTCACATCAGACAATTTGATGGGGGAGAGACAGGCTCAATCAGACGCAAACGGGCAGTATTTTATCGCCGAGTTGCCTCCTGGAACCTACAGGCTCGAAGCCAAGCGCGATAAGTTTCAAACCGTCATACGCCCAAATGTATCGGTAAGAATTGGTGCGAATGCCATTGTGAACTTAACGATGCCTCTCGCTGGTGCATCGGAAGAAATTGTCGTCGAAGAAACGCGCGCGGTCATCGATACTGAATCTGGGAACCAAGGATCTGTATTGACGAAAGAGTTCTTGGAGCGTATTCCAGCCGGTCGATCTTACCAGCAGGCTGCTCAGTTGGCGGCTGGTGTTACTGGGGGGGCCAATCCGAATGTTGCTGGTGCTTCTAGCAACGAGAATACGTATCTCATGGATGGGGTGAACATCACCGACCCCGTTACGGGAACCTTCTCTTTGAATTTCAACTTTGATGCGATCGAACAGTTGCAAGTTCTTACTTCTGCCTATGACCCTGAATATGGACAAAACTTGGGTGGGGCGATCAACATTGTAACAGAGAGCGGTGGTAATACCTTAGAATTCAACTTGTATGGTCAGCACTTGAATGGTGAATGGGGACCGAAAGGAGATGCAGTATTTGCCTCAGATGGTTTCCAACTCGCACCAACTGACTTTGACTCCAAGTTTCGCACGACTCAACTTTCCGGAAAGGTCTCTGGTCCAGTGATTCGTGACCGGATGTGGTTTGTCGCCTCTTATCAGTACTCTCGAACATTGATAGCGCGTACCGGGATCGATTTGCCACGAGACTTCGACGGGCATTATGTTTTGGGTAAGTTGACGTATTCTCCAAATGCTTCACACCGGATTACGTTCCTTGGTCAAACTGACCCAACCACCATTGACAACACGGATCAAAGTTCTCGATTCATCAATCCTGAAGCACAAGGTCGTCAAGCACAGGGTGGATGGCTGTCCTCTTTGCGGTGGGAGTGGTACATCTCTCCTGAGCAGTTCTTGGAAACTCAAGCCACTGTACAAAAGACGTACATTGAGGCTTATGGGGTGCCGTGTACTCACAACAAAGACTTGGGATACCATGCTTGTGAAGAAGAAGAGATGGAGAACAATATTGACTTCATTACTTCGCCGCGTTTGGGGTCCTTCAATGCATTCGACAAAGGTAACTACACTTATTACACGTTTGATGATCGTTGGAGAATCAACTTTAGTTCCAAATACTCTTTGCTTCAGCTGCAGTTCCTTGGTTCTCACGATTTAAAAGGTGGGGTATCTTCTGACATTTTGATTTGGGATTCAGTCTTTGGATACATGGGTAACTTGTACTACGTCGATTTGAACGCCCAGTCTTACAATCCGGATACGTATCAAAACTACTACTGGATTGAGACCTCAGGTCCCCTGAACTACAGCACAACTTCAAATCAGTTCTCATCATTTTTGCAGGATGTGTATAAGCCAATCTCCAACTTAACGTTCCGATACGGTGCTCGTTATGACCGAGCGGTGTTCCGAAATGACGTTGGTGATCCGATCATTGATGTTGGTGTTGTCCAGCCTCGTGTTTCAATTATTTGGGATCCATGGGCCGATGCGCAGACCAAGCTTGTCGCCAACTATGGTCGTTTCTCAAATACTGGTCGTATTGGCGTTGCAGACTATCTCTCTAAGGCCGGTTTGGGTTCCAAGCTATTCTTGGGAGAGTTCTTCAATGAGTTCACCAATGGATCTGCGAACAACTACGATTATACTCCTGCCGTCAACCTAAACTCCATGCACTCAGATATGATTGCTCCTCGTGCAGACGAGTTCTCGTTGGGTGCGGAACGTGCTCTCATCGCAGACCTGGCTGCAAAGTTGTACTTCACTGGTAAGTTGACCCGCAACTTGTATGCCTTCGATGAAACGAATTTGTACTGGGATGAAGACGGATACAACATTATTGGTACTGGAAATGGTTCTGTGATCTCCAGTTATCGCTTTCGTACTCCGGACATCGCACAGCGAAACTATATTCGTACAGACTTTGGGGTGAATAAGGTGTGGTCGAATCGTTGGGAAGCTCAGGTCAACTACTCTTACACAGTCTCTCGCGGTACTGCTCAGGGGACGCCATCTTCTTTTCTCAGTGTACCTCAGCAAGTTGAATACTTCATTGGTCGCTATCTGGGAACGGATATTACGCATGACATCACCGGTGGGTTTGCCTGGGAACTTCCAGATGATCCATGGACCACTCGATTGGGTGCCACCTTCTTCTTAGAAAGCGGATATCCAATTTCTCGAACCTATCAAAATGGTAACTACAGTGACGATGGTCGTACGTTCATCTATAAAGATACCGTTGGCTCCTATGCGCGTTCTCAAACGTGGTATGAACTCAATCTACTGATTCAGCAAGCGGTTCCTGTACGCAAAGGTAAACTGTGGGGGATTTGTCAGCTAGACAACGTTACAAACGCCCGTACTGGTTGGAGCGCATTTACATCCTTCGATAACCGTTGGATCATCTCATCGAGACAAAACCCTGTCCGTGTGACATTGGGTGGGAGGTATGAATACTAATGTTGATAATGTTAAGTGCATTGCTACTGGCACAATTACAAGGTTGTGCGTTTGATGAAAACCTGAACTACTATGATCTTCATGGAACTGTAAAGATTCCAATTGCAGCGACTCAGTTCGTGCAAGGAACGGGTGACGACGCTAAAATCTTAGACGATATTCGTGCTCTGGGTCCACTCTACTTGGGTGTGTATCCCGGGGTTGAAGAAGGGCTTTATCCTTATCCTCATCCATCCATGGGACCGATTCTATCAGAAGGTCAAGACGGGAATGCGTATCCATACGGTGGGAATACGGTAGGGCGTTTCGATTGGGCGTGTTACCAGCAGCTGGTGTGTAAAGTTAGCACAGGTCGATTTGAAGACTATGGAGACATCATTGATTTCTTCGCCAATGTTCTAGAAGAGCCACTTCGCACCTTAGATGGAGAACCTGTGTCCTCTTCTACAGAATACCAAGAGCGATGCTACGAGGTAGAGTACTCTACAGGTGAAAATGAAATGCTTTTCGTAGGCGAGCGTGATTTTCGTATAGAAGGAGACTTTTTGGTCGCCGATGTCGTCATTCCGCACATTCCAATGAATGCGGGTATGAAGATTTGGGGCTGGGTAGATATGCCATCTACGTCCTATGAGTTTTCTACTTGTGATCCAACTGTTGGAGATCAGGTCAACTATTACGCTGAGCGGTATTCTTTGGGGACCAATGCAATTGATGTATTGAATTATCCAGGGAAGTACATTGACTTTGGTGACTGGGTGGTGCAGACCCCTGCCGAAATCACAGATCCAAATGTTGACTTCGAACTCGTGGTTGACTTTCACTACGTAGAAGAAGAGTAAGGAGCATCTCATGAATAAATCAATTCTTCTTTTGGCTACGGGTCTTACGCTCATTGCGTGTGACCGAAGCGGTGATGATTATGTCCCCGCTGCAGATGGCACCTATCCTGCCGTGATTGACGTTGGTGAAATGACCGTGATGAATGCAGAACAGCTACAGGCGTTGCGTTCTGAAGGCAGCAATGCTCGCTCTTGGTGTCAGGACAACTTGGATGAGAATGGCAATCCATACTGTTACTATGGACTATTGGGTCAAGCACCGACAGGTGTTAAAGGTGGTGCTACCTTTACGTTCCGTGGCACTGGTGATCGTGTGTGTATCGTGACCGATCCAGAGACCGTATTTTGGAACACAGCCGTTGCCAGTGTCAATCCAGATGACAGTTATTCCTATGCAGATTTAGAACAAGATGATGGAGACATCGATTTGTTCGCTGGACTTTCTTCTTACTACACTGGTTCTCCAGGTGTTGAGTTGGGAGACTTTAAAGGGTTTTTCACCGACTCGCTCGGAAACTCTGTCGCGATTGAGTATGGTGAGTGTTTTCAATATGGTGCGCAGTCTGGGATGAACAATGCCCATGCAGGTCGTGCATCAGCTGAGTATTGTACGATCAACACTTCGAATCGCGTAGACAAACTGTATACAGTTGTGTTGGAGTCGTTCGCTGTGCCTTTAGATGATGGGGCCCTGGGATTTGGAGCGGTTGTGCTCGATGGATCTTGCGGAGATTATGTCATCAACGAATGTACGCTCTTTGGTGAAGGCTTGGAAGCGCAGTTCGATGAAAACGATGATGTATCGATAGATGCAAATGGTGAGCAGGTAGCATTGGCACGTCCATGTACGGTTCAACTTGAACAAGCATCGTGTGACGGTGGGCTCCAATCTTTCTGTTGTGAGTATCCCGCTTTATGTGGTGAAGATGGTGATCAGACGCAATGTGAAACAGCACCAGAACTTCCGGATAATCTGACGTGCCCATCGTATTGTGATGCATACGCAGACCTCGATCCCGACAATTGTACTTCTGAATAAATCGTCTGTAGTTGAATCTGACGATTGTAAAAGACCCTTCTCATTGGATATACTGATGAGGAGGGTTCTTTGTGCCTGTAAGATCTACATTGCGATGGTAAAAACGTATGAGTAAAGAAGAGGGGAAAACATTCTTCACCTTGTTTAGTGGAAGTTTCGATACAGAGTCACAGGACTCTGTATTGACACTCAGCCCGTTTT
>CAJWHX010000247.1 GCA_913040875.1 uncultured Pseudomonadota bacterium
AGTAGTTCCAGCTATCGAAGCAATGCACAAAGGCGACATCAAAGTATTTTTTGCACTGGGCGGGAACTTCATTAGCGCAACTCCCGACACCGAATACACTGCACAAGCCCTAAGAAAGTGTGAACTTACGGTACAGGTTTCAACCAAGCTAAATCGAAGTCATGTGGTTACGGGTGAGAGGGCCCTCATCTTTCCCTGCTTGGGGCGCACCGAGCTGGATCAACAGGCTACAGGCCCACAGTTTGTAACGGTAGAAAACTCTATGGGTATCGTACATCGTTCACAGGGTGGTCTAAGGCCAGCCTCATCAGCACTCCTATCTGAACCGAGAATCATTGCAGAAATCGCCAGTCGTGTCACTCCTGTTGACAATTTTGATTGGGTGGGTCTCACCAACAACTATGATGCCATCCGAGACCTCATTGAAGCGTCCATCGCCGGTTTTGACGATTACAATACTCGTGTTCGTCACCCCAACGGATTCGACCTGCCCAACGGTCCAAAAGAAGGTCGCTTTACCACGAAAAGTGGCAAAGCGCATTTTACAGTCCATCCGTTACCCAAACACACCATTCCAGATAAGCATCTCATGATGATGACCATACGAAGTCACGATCAATACAATACCACCATCTACGGATTAGAAGACCGCTATCGTGGTCTCTCTGTCGAAAGACGTGTTGTCATGATGAACAAAGACGATATGCCAGAACTTTCGGTTTCTGAAGGCGATGTTGTCGATCTAGTCAATCGTTTCAACGGTCGAGAACGAGTCGCCAGACGCTTTGTCGTCGTTGCCTATGATATCCCAAAGGGCTCTTGTGCCACTTACTTCCCCGAAGCCAATGTGTTGGTTCCCATTGATAAGTTTGCGGTAAAGAGCTTAACACCGTCAAGTAAGTCCGTAGTGGTCGAGATTAGACCTTCTGAAACTTCGTAACAACACAGATTCTGTACCTTGCAAGAGCCGATCCGATTTATACTTGAAGAGAACGTACCTTTGTCATATCTGTACAGAATTTCTGCTCATCGTTTACAGTACACTTAGATATACTTCCTTGATAATAATTCCTTGGAGTCAGGGTTACTCGGTGTACAATTGCATCCACAGTTTTCAAAATGCCCACAGAACACAGTCACTTATCTTAAAACATTTACATCTCAGATACACCATGCTCTATTTTCTCTTCTGCTCAATCAGCGAATCCAGCCCAACATCAACCCCAAGTGTTCAAATACCCGCACCTGTTGCGAATGAACTGGTGATTCCCCTTGAACAGGCGCAATACTGCGATGGAGGTATGCACGCGCCTCGTACCAAAGAAGATTTATTCGAAATAAGACATCCAGATGAAGCCAACATTGAGTTATACTACAGCCCTAATATTGGAAACATTCACCTCATGGTTGGTCTGGAACAAGAAGAGCACGCCAAAAGGGTATCTGCTGACATCAACCAAAATGGACGCATCGAAGACAATGAACGGTTTACAATGGCGAAGCAAGAGACTGACGAAAACGAAGATAAGTATGTTGCTCACTTCAAGTATCCCTATCCAACTGTCGAAGATCCCGATTATCAGATAGACATCACGCTGGATTGGATCGAAAATTCGAACACATCCTTCATGGGGACCTGCGTAGAATCAGGTCGATCCGGTACCATACCAGTTGGCGATGGCCTTCCCGTCTTTGTAACAGCAAAGGGAGGAGACTTCTCACTACCCGAAACTACATTGATCATTGATGCAGATGGAGATGATGAACCAGACTTCGTCGACCATCTCAATCACTTTTCGCTCAAGGAAGGCTTGATACAATTGACCAACGGACAGGTATACACCATTGACATCAATCAAACAGGCACCGTACTGAAACTGCGTCCAACAGACAAAGTCCTAACCGGTCTTCACCTGTTAAGTCCTGCGCCCAACTTCGAGGTAAAAGCAACCGATGGACAGATTCACAGCCTTAGTCAGTACAAAGGCGGGTTTGTCCTCCTTGACTTTTGGGCTACTTGGTGTGGACCTTGTATTGCCCTGCACCCTACGGTCGAAGAATTTGCGGCTGAGCATCAACTTACTGTACTTGGAATCTCAGCCGATGATACCCTTTCGGATGTCAAACGTTGGCTGAAAAGAATCCCACCCCGTGGCCCAGCATCGCCCAAGGTCCTGCTGGGGAAATCAATCTTGCTTACAATGTTAACTCCTGGCCAACCCATGTCCTGGTCGACCCCCAAGGTCGTTTGGTGGCGTATGGAAAATGGGGGGAAATCGTTGAAACAGTTGAAAACGAAACGTGGAAGTCTCTCGAACAACCGGTCGAAAATGCTGACAAATAGACAATCTACTGAGTGGAGCGTTCGTACGAGAAGCCACCACCGCCACCACCATTCTCCCAACTGATAAACGTGAGATCGATGTAAATATCTTCTTCAATGAGATGGAGGACGAAAGACTCACCAGGTACGTCTTTCAATCGGTTGTCTGCCGCTGCTTTTAGAGATTTGAATTCTAGGGTGTCTAGGTCATCCGTTGTCCCCATCGCCCACTCTGTTCCTTCTGGACTACTGCCGCCTGCAGAAGATTCTGTTACCACATTAAACAAAGAACCTTGCAGACCGCGCGTTAGTATCACCTTATCTGTAATGGCATCTTGATTTGCTGGGTCCGTCGGATCTGCACTGCTCTCTTTCGTAAATGTAACATTTGGTCCGGACCAGATAGTGGGTCCATCTACGACCTCACTAGCTGTATCTTCTGTAGTACTCGTATCGACTGTATCATCTGACTTGTCAGAACAGGCCGTAAGAATTGAGAGGGTCAGTAAAGAAATTAATGATGTCATGCTAGACTCCAAAATAATCAACGGTTTCAAAAGAAGGTATGTGTATGTGCCCAGAGACCAGTCTTTGGCTCTGGTGTATTATTGTCTTAACTGCATCGGAACAGATCGGTAAAAAATAATGTGATTGGTTGTATCGGTTGACCAAAACTAAGAGCGTCATTCAGCCAAAGACTCGACCATCCAAAAGAGTTCCTGCACGGGCTCATTGTATTGACCGTGAGAAGGCAAATAAACAACCTTACCTTCTTTATCCACAATCGCAATTGTAGGGTATGCTGGACGAATTTCCTGTTCACCTGCGAAATACTCGAACACCAACCCCTCATCTGTGAGGATAGGAAATGGTATTTTATACTGTTCTTTGAAACTGTCTAAAGTTTGATACTCCCTACTAATTGCGGCACGGATTGGCATAAACTCAACAACATCTTTCAAATCTGATTCTTGCAATTGCTCGTAAAACGCAACTAAATTGGGCATCTCCTGTTGGCAATGCGGACACCAAGTTGCAAAGAACACCAGTACGTGTACCTTTTCCTCTTTTGAAAGGTCTATTGTAAGCCTTTTTCCTGATTCATCCATTATTTGCATTGGAGAGACCACTTTTGGGTCTTGAACTTTTGCTTCCACGATAGCAGTCCGACGAGATTCCTGTAACCCTTCTTTAATCTCTGTTGCATCGCCACAAGAACTCATAATGTCGTCCAAACTTGGCCAACGCGGTGCATCAATGTACATCTGTTCGATTTGGTTGCAATACTCTTCCATCTGATTGCGCTCTTTGTACAACACCGCCAACTTCTGCCGCAGCATGGGCGATGGACCACCAATGGACAGTCCCTGCTCCAAAATTGGTAGCGCTTCTTCCACTCGCCCATCAGCCGCGAAGGTCAACCCTTTTAGGATGAGTATTTCGGATTCAAATTTCTTTCGTTGGGGATTTGATTCTAGCGTGTTGATGCATTCAGAAACAAAGGACAGTCCGACCTTTTGTTCTACGAAAACAGTACATATATTGATGAGGAATTCTGCCTCTTTATAGGCTCCCAACCCCGGATTGAGAAGCATGTTTTGCGTTTTGTCATCCGGAAGTTCACCGGCCGATAAGCCTTTCAAGTATATTTCAGCCAATATACTCAAGGCACGCATCTTTAAATAGTCACTCTCTGCCATTGGAATAAACTCGACAATAACCGAGCGCTGTTCTGCGTCCGTTTCGGCTGTCTGCAACATTTGTCTGAGTCGGTCTGCATCCCTCTGCCGCGGTGACCCTTCGATGATGCCTGCTGTATCCATAGCCAATTTGGAAATTCTCCAAGTTGAATACCCTGCTTTATCGACGACCTTGTCTTTAAAGGTAAGTTTTGTCGCTCCAGACACACCATCAATCATATCTTGAGGAACAAGCAAGCTGAACAACTCATCGCTGGGGTTTTGTGCGATGGAGACCATTTGTTTGTGCTCTTCTTCAGTCAATGGTTCATGGCCATACTTTTGTAGAGGATTCACGGAGAGGATGTTCCTCAACGTCAGGTCTGGATTGAAGGTCAGTGTCAATGATAGTGGACTACAGGCGCACTCTTCATCTGCGGTAACCGGGCCCATAAAATCTCGAAGATACCCAATGAGTTCCCCTGCGGAATCTAGCACTTCGTAATACAGATTGTTGCCTTTATCGATATCGGACAAAAACACCGATGAAATCTCTCTCTTTCGAAAGGAAGCTGCCTTAGGAAAATCCTGCTTGTAAAACTGGATGCGAATATCTGTCAATCCATCTATAGCTTCTGGCATCCCTTCAAGTGATGCAGAATTGCTTTGAAAGGGCTTCTTTTGCGGATCGCAACTGAACAATAGAAAAGAGAACAACGAAAACATACAGACTCCATACAAACATATTCACTAATACTTGGCTTTTCTAAGAGGGTCCAAACCTCTTCATCTACTAAACCCTAGGCATGGTATGTTAACACAAAGTACGACCAATAGAACAACCATTTAAGGTAAAAAATGTTCCTATTTATACAGACATATCGAAGGTACCTTTAGAGTCAACTAGTGAGATTGGTAACCACCGGACGACAAATTGAATGTCAATGGTTTGTTGAAATGCTGTTTTGACATACCATTCACTTGTATGACATACAATATAAATACTGATGATCAAAATATATTCAGCATTGGAATTCCATTCGCAAGATTCGCTAAAAAGTCGAATCTAAACCATCCTATTTACCATCTAAATTACTTGAGAAATGTCTTGACTGTTTAAACTGAAACGTCTTAAGATATAGGGTGTCTAGGTACAATCTGACAACTCATCAACAACCATAAAAATTTCTTACGAGGAAAATCATGACTACACTACTTATAAGTCTACTTTTTGCATGTGGTGAAAAAACACCAGTTGCCAATCCACTCGCCAAACAATATGCACCAAAATGGTTCCTTGAGCAACCTGAACTTTGTGGAGTTGGTGTCGTACCTCTCATGGACGTCGAGGGTGACATCGGACAAGCAAAAATCTACGCTGAAGAGAATGGACGCAGCGATTTGTCAAGACAAATTGAAACCAAAACTGGGAGTATGATTAAGAAATACAACCAATCCACAAAATCATCAAAATTGATACTAACAATTTAAGGGTCGGAACGTCCATGACATTCCTCTGAGAAAATGTCAATGTTTCGTCATACAATGTTTGGTCATGCGATTTATCTAGCTCTATATTAGTATTTAACAAATTTCTACGCCCAAATGTAAAAAGGATTTTTGGTTTTTCCTTTTCCTCATTTTCAGAAACCGTCGCGCGAAGAATGTAAATGAGCGAGAAGTATATTTTGATTCAACAATTTTATGAA
>CAJWHX010000248.1 GCA_913040875.1 uncultured Pseudomonadota bacterium
CTTTTACCCTAGTCTTGTAATTGCGGACTGTGTCAGTTATTTCTAGAGCATTTCAAATTCACAATTGTTCCATCGGACATATACCCCAGGACTCTACAATGAATCTATTCATCCGCATCGGAAGAACATTAATTCGGCGCGCCAGTACAAAATTTATGGATAAAGTCGGCTCAAAAGTTGTTTCTAGAATGACTGACACGTCATCTGATGCCCCCAATGCCTCTTACGAACCGAAGCGAAATCACTCTTCGAGTTCCAACCAAAATTCTTGATAAGGACACCAAAATGTTCACCCGTTTGATTCAATTCATCGTTGCAGTAGTGTTCGGTGCAGTGGTGTCTATTGGAACCTCTGAAGCCTACGATGCAAATTGCACGACACCTGTAGACGCCACCAAAAGCCTTTTGAAGAACCTGATGGGTGACAACTGGGATACTGCGACGGCTGCAAAATGTATCCGAGGAGATGAAAAAGCCGCCATTCAATTAAAACAAGTACTCGATGCCAAAGGAATCTTTGTCGATTACGGTAAACTGCCAAGTACACCTGACTACGTCAATGACAGTGGCAATCCAATCGTTGTACTGGATACACGACTGCCTGAAGTAGAACTGGAGCGTGTGGAAGGAGGTCCTTTTGCTGGTCAGTGGCAAGTTTCCGAACTCAGCAAAGATAATATCCAGGTTTTATACGGCGAAACCTTTTCTGGGTATGTCAGAGCTTTTCTAGACGTACTCCCCGCAACATTTTTTGAAACAATCTTTGGATTGCAACTCTGGCAGTATTTGCTGTTCATGATCATATTGTTCTTTTCATGGCTGGCAGGAAGATTGGTGGATCGAGTCATCTACAATCAGTTCTTGGCATTTATTGAGAAGCAAACCTTCTCCTTGGACCCAACCAAACTCTTGCCTCTACGCAACCCCATCGTTTGGCTGATCGTTTCTCTGTTGTTCATGGCTGGATTGCCGGATCTACAACTGCCTGTTCGGATTAGCGGCGGCTTATTTTTCATAACCAGACTCGTTATGTCCTTTTCAGCGGTGATCTTCTGTTCTAGAATTATCGATCTACTCAGTGAAATATTTTTATCCAAGGCGGAACTAACAGAATCCAAACTGGATGATCAACTGATTCCACTCATCAACCGAGCAGGAAAAACGCTGGTGTGGATTCTGGGAATCGTATTCATCTTGCAAAACATGGGTGTCCAGGTGACTGCTTTGGTCGCTTTTGGTTCCGTAGGTGGGGTTGCCATTGCGCTAGCCTCCAAAGACACCGTTGAAAACCTTTTCGGGTCGCTAGTGGTCTTTATTGATCAACCGTTCCAAATTGGAGATTATGTCATTATTGATGGTTCGATTGAAGGGGTGATTGAAGAGGTTGGGTTCCGTTCAACACGCATCCGCACACTGGACAAAACCTTGATCTCGGTCCCAAATGCCAAAATCGCACACTGTACTGTAAACAATTATGCAAAGATCCCCGAGCGACGATTCAAATGCACACTCGCTCTGCGATATGACACCACAACCACCCAAATGGAAGCGTTCATTGAGGATTTGCGCAGCTACCTATCGGAACATGAGAAGATCAACTCCGATTCTGTCATCGTTTATTTTGCCGATATGAACAGCTTTTCTCTCGATGTTCTTGTAATGGCTTTTATAAAGAGTAATCAGTGGATTGATCTGGTGAAGTTCAAACACGAAGCCTTTTTACAGTTCATGAAGATTGCTGAGAAACATGGCATCGGCTATGCCTTCCCAACAACAACCATCGAACTCGAAGACCAACCCAAATAGAAGTGAGTACACATGCGCTTTCATGAGGCCAATCACGGCATTTATTTCGATGACTTAGACATATTTGGTGTATTACACAATGCACGGTATCCTTTACTGATCGAACGAACCATCGGAGCCTTCTGGAAAAAGATGGGCTGGGGCGGACTGTCTGAACTTGAGCGAAACCCAGATCAGTTTCATCTGGTACGCGTCAATCACTTTGAGTACATCCGGGCGGTTGAAGGTGTCGATGAAGTCCGTGTCCGAGTATGGATAGAAAAATTGGGACGGACCAGCCTCACTTTTGGATTCTCTGTGCTGCCTATTGACGAGGATACCCCTTATGCTACGGGTCACCGTGTTCTGGTATGTGTGGACCCAACCGCCAGACAACCCAAACCATGGTCCGAAGAGTTTAGAATCCAACTCGAACCCTATCGAAAAGATCGATAACAAAGATTGACAACTTGGTTTCAATATCACCCAAGAATTCAGGAACAGCATATGAGTCAGCAATTTGAAGAAGGCATCACACTAGACCGATTCATTTTCGCAACCACAAAAGCCCACCGAGAAGCCCAAGGAATCTTTGCCACATTGCTGCGCCAGATTGCACTCGCCGGTCGATTGGTCTCCAGTCGTGTCAATCGAGCGGGTTTGGCAGGGATGCTCGGTGCAACAGGGGAAACCAACGTACAAGGAGAGTTTGTACAGAAGCTAGACATCTATGCCAATGAGGCTTTTAAACGGGCAATCGAACATGTTGGCGTATGCTGCGCTGTGGTCTCTGAAGAGGATGAGGAGCCCTTCTTAATTCCTGAGCCGTTTCACTCCGGTCGATACATTGTATGCATCGATCCACTAGATGGATCGTCAAATATCGACGTCAATGCAACCATTGGAACCATCTTTGGAATCTTCCATCGAACGTCCGACGAGGGAACCCCTGCACAAACAAATGACTATCTTCGAGTGGGCAGAGACATGGTCGCTGCGGGATACATCATTTATGGTTCTGGAACGGTACTGGTCCTCAGTACAGGGACTGGTGTGTACGGATTCACGCTAGATCCTTTGGTTGGCGAATTTTTCTTGTCACACTCCAATATGCAACTCAAACCAAGAGCATACACCTATTCTGTGAATGAAGGCTACGCCGCAAAATGGGACCCTCGCCTTCGGTCGTTCATTGAAGACATCAAAGACTCCAGTGACAACTGGAAAGCACGATACATTGGCTCTCTAGTCGCTGACTTTCATCGGAATCTTTTAAAAGGCGGCATATTCATGTACCCAGGAACATTGACGGATCCCAAAGGCAAACTCCGTCTACTCTATGAGGCGTTCCCACTGGCTTTTTTGGTTGAAGCCGCCGGTGGTCGAGCATCCAATGGATCGCAAGACATCCTAGACTTATTGCCAGTAGATCATCATGAGCGTACACCACTGTTTCTTGGCAACACTGAAAATGTAAACGATATCGAAGCGGTATTGAGTGACACCTGAAGATACGAACAGTGTTGAGGTGATCACAGCGCAGTTGAAGGCGATGGCATCCGAAGAACGTGCCAAGATTACACGACGCTTTTTCAAGACAGGTAAGGGCACCTACTCTGAACACGATGAGTTCATTGGTATACGAGTACCACAGCTGAGACAGATGGCTAGAGAGCATATCTCCTTATCAATCCTCGACACACAAAGACTCTTAGACTCCCCCATTCATGAACAGAGACACTTGGCTCTACTCATTTGGACAACACAATACAAACGCAAATCGACGACGGATCTTGAGCGAGAGACAATCTACAACGCATATCTGGAATCATGGAAGCAGATCAATAACTGGGACCTTGTAGATACGACCACACCACACATCATGGGCGAGCATCTCCTGAATCGCCCACGCGACATTTTGTACCGCTGGGGTATCGATGCAAACCTATGGAAACGACGAATGTCCATCGTTGCAACCTGGGCTTTCATTAAACGAGGCGATCTGGATGACACCTTCACACTATCGACTACACTACTCCATGACAAAGAAGATTTGATGCACAAAGCAGTCGGATGGATGCTTCGAGAAGCCGGTAAAAGAGACCGAAGTCGACTGGTCAAACACCTCGAGAGCTACAGACATCAAATGCCGAGAACCATGCTTCGCTACAGTATTGAGAAGTTCACCGCTGATGAACGTCGATACTTCTTGAGTAAACCGTAGAATTCATAAAGTCAATCATCTCATATCGGAGCCCTTCAACCAAATCCGACCCAGAATACACAGTGACCGCAAAAGATCAGAGTCAACCATTCCATCAACCATGAACTTTGTATCCATAGAATTGCAATCCCATTGAAAGAAATCGGGTACACTGTCTCTACATCTTACATGCACGGAGTCCTTGTGAAACCCCATCCTCTTTATGCCTTCTCCAGTCTTTTATTGAGTGCATCCGTATTTATATACACTCTAAGCGTTGTCTTGGGTTCCGCTCAAGCTTTGCCCCACACTCAAAATGTATCAATGGGGAGCAATCCGCTGTTCTCTTTTGGTGGAACGATATCAAATGGAAACAGCCTTGTTTTAACAGCCCCGAACGATCAAATGATGGTTGTCACAGATGTCATCCTTACAATGAACAGCAACAGCTGCTCTTCAAGTGTTGAACTGACGGACTCAAACGGAAGCGTACTCTCACATTTCAAGCTGCTGAGTTACAATCATCTAGGTACCTACCGTGCAGCTCAATCCGAACCGTCCTCTATCCAGCACTCTTTCAACAGTGGTATTGCAACAGGCCCCAACGCCTCTCTTACCATTGCCGAAACGGGCTCCTGCAATGTCGCTTACACACTATCTGGATACTACGCTCAACCATAAGGGAGACTGAAATGAACACAACAGTACTCTACACCTCTTGTCTCGCTCTAATACTCAGCTGTCGAAATGATGCTGAGAAGATTGTCAACACCGACCCAGTGGATACTGCACTCGATAGAGTCGATGCAGATGGCGACGGGTACTATGACGACGAAGACTGTGACGATGCCGATGCTGCTTCGAACCCCGGTGCTGTAGAAGTCTGTGATGGACTGGACAACAACTGTGATGGCTTTGTCGATGAAGGCGTGCTCACAGAATTCTATTTCGACAGCGATGGCGATGGCTTCGGAGATGAAACGGAATGGATCGAAGCCTGCGACGCACTGGAAGGATATGTCCCGAACGGCAACGATTGCGATGACGATGACGAACTGTCCTACCCAAGCGCACCTGAACGATGTGACGATCTAGACAACGACTGTGATGGGGATATCGACGAAGATGTCCAGTTAGAGTGGTACTTGGATGAAGACGGTGATGGCGTAGGTTCCGAGTATATGATTGAAGCCTGTAATCCACCAGAAGGATATGTGGACAGCAATAACGATTGCGACGATGAAAATCCAGACGCATATCCCGACGCTGAGGAAGTCTGTGATGAGGTAGACAACGATTGCGATGGAGACATCGACGAAGAGTTGATGATTCTGGTCTTTGTCGATCAAGATGAAGATGGATTTGGAGATGAAGCTTCTCTCGTTGAAATGTGTGAGGTAGAGGTCGGATACAGTCTCACCGGTGGTGATTGTGATGACATAGACTCCTCGATCAATCCAGATGCCGCTGAAGTCTGCGAGGACGGTGCCGACAACAATTGTGACGGCTTTGTCGATGAAGCAACTGCCATTGATGCCGTTGAATGGTATCTAGACAGTGATGGTGATGGCTTTGGAGATGCCAGTTCAAGTCAAGTTGCCTGTGACCCACCAGTAAACCATGTCGGAAATACAGACGACTGTGATGACTCTGATGATTCTATCTATCCCAGTGCCCCTGAGCTGTGCGACGGTATCGTCAATGCCTGCGGTACA
>CAJWHX010000249.1 GCA_913040875.1 uncultured Pseudomonadota bacterium
GGTCGACGTCCGATGCATTGAGGACCATGACCATTTCTGCGCATTTAGTCACCGAGTGATACACGAAGCCACATTGGCTAGTGGGCTCACATTGTTGGTGGCTCAAAATGACCATGTACCAATGGTATCGATTGATATTGTCTATGAATTTGATCCCAGTGATGTTCCTGACGGAGTACCTCACCTCACAGAACATCTGTTGTTTGAGAGCACCCAGCACTTGGACAATGGATCGGTGGAACGATTGCTACGACTGGCTGGTGGACATTCTACTGCAACCACAACGTGGGATCGAATTGTGGTCTCAGATACCATTGCTTCATCCAATCTGAGCACTCTTCTGTACATCGAGGCTGAGCGGTCTCAGTATTTATGTGAGGGAATAACGACCGAACATTTGGACAATCAGAGATCGGTTATCGCTCAAGAACTTCTTTCGATGAGCGTTCGAAAAAATGGCGAACTGGCAGATCGCCTGCGTCAAAGAAGTTTTGCCTCTCATCCGGTTATTTCCAAAGAGGTGATTGGGCATATTTACGATTTGGAATCGGCGACCAAGGAAGACATTTGTCTTTTTGCAAAGCAGTGGCTACAACCAAAGCATTCAACTTGGTTCGTGTCTGGAGACGTCGATGTAGACATGTTGACGACCTCGCTCAATCAATTGTTTCCAACAGAGATGGGTGGTGCCCAAGGTGTTGACATCGTTGAAGTGCAAAACGAGGGGCACAACTGGTTTCAACAAAAGACAGATGGTCGATTGACGGTCATTTTTGCTGCCCCACCGACTGGGGCTATTGCCGCGGAAACTTCGAATGCGATGCTCTATACTTTGACACAGGCTGCTTCGCTGACCTCCTTCTCTCAAGTCGATGCAATTCAAACATGGTCAGAAAATCGTCGTTATGGTGACTGGATGGCGGTGAGTTTTCAAACCACTGCACCGGAACAGACCCTTCGAGAATTTGAGGCTTGGATTGAAAGTCCCAATGTGAATTGGGAGCAATGGAATTATCGCCAGCGACATCGGACGGCAAAATATAGACTCACGAATGAAGGACGAGTCACTTTATTACGAGGGTGCTACTTTGCTGCCGACCGAGAGTATTGGTCCGATTGTTTTGATTGGCACTTGAATCGATTTGAGAGGATTCCGTCTGAGGAGGACCGGACTGAAACGGTTCCATTTTGGAATCTGTCAGGGGCTTCTATACTTTGGCAAGGCGAAGAAGACGTCTTTGGAGGAGTGCCTTGGTGAACGTATTTACAGTCATCCCAACCTTTATTCCATTGGATGCCCCGAGCATTCCAGATCCAGTTGTCTACCGAGAGGATCAGTATGAACGTTGGTGGTATCCCGACACGCGCTCAGAATGGGTGGTGGTAGAAGACTGCTGGTCGAACAGTGAAATCTCAGAACTATGGAAGGGGCTAGAGTCTCCTGTTCGTGAGATGTTGGTAAACACGCCAAAATTGGGGTTGTCAGCTAGTGATCTGGACTGGAGAATGAATGGGTTTTGTCTTCGCATCCAAGGGTTGGAACGTGACGTCATGGCTCAAAGGCATCAGTATTTTGACATCTTGAAGGTAGGAACCATCGGTTCTGGTATTCGGATGGATAACACCCTCGATCAAGTTCATTATGCATGGATGGCAGATGAACGATCGGTTCGTACAGCGTTTCAGAGACGTCGATTGTGGAATCTGTTTTGGGAAGATACTGATCAACGTACTGTGTATACCTCCTCTGAGCCGTTGTCCCTATTCCCATTGTACAATAACAATGAGAATGACCGCAGTGCCTTGCTCTCGTCGAAATCACGTAGACGGACACGCAGGCCCAGTGCAGTGTGCAATAGACAGGTCCGACCAGAATTTCCTCAGATTGCTGTGACGATTGAGGCTGCATATGGAGATCTTTCCACCTCTGAGATGCGAGTATTGAGTGCGATCTTAGGGAATGGGGTTCGTTCTAGGCTCAGTCAGAGATTGAGAGAGGAGCTGGGATTGGTTTACAGCATCGGAACACGATTTACTGGGGAAGACATTGAAATTCACTATACGGTTAGTCCCGTACATCTCGTTGAATCATTGGTCTCTGTTGGAGAGGTCTTAGACGATTTCTCACGAACTGGACCGACCGCTAGTGAAGTGACCACATCCCGTTCGATGTTTCTCTTAAGACAGTACGAGCTCCTAGAAGACCCAGCCTCTTTTGTACGGATGACAGGACAGTTTGCAAGTCCATCCGGATGGGATGCGTACATTCAGGGCACTCTAGAAGTTTTGGATTCCGGAGACTTGACAGATACATCCATTGAGCCACCAAGTCTGCGAGTGTGGATGACCGGTCCACTGAATCATTCTGAGATAGCTCATTCTGAGTCGTTTAATTTGAAGGGTCCGTGCCTTCTTGTAGAAGATCATATGAATTGATCGCGCTCTGGGTATATTTCCAGCTCATCGCATATCTGTTGTATACGGTTATCGTTGTTGGCAGTTCACTGAATTGTAGTGTGTCACTGTCGTATACCGGTTGTCCACCTTGAAACATGATCTGGCAGTCAGGTTCGGATACTCTGATGGTCCACAGATTCTCGAATTTTGTGGTGGTGGGGACTGGGCAAGGGGATTCGACGTCGACGATTTGACTGTTCAATTGTTCAATACATAGAGAGGCTTGTTTACCTTGACACAGTAGACCTAGGTTCTGGATGCGTACCAGCATAAACTCAGGGTTCCCCAATCCCTCATCCCATTCTCCTTCAACGGGGTCGAGTTTTTGTTTGTAATATTGGGTTTGCATTTGAGACAACCAACGTGTTGTGTCCTCTTCAGATTCGCCGATGTATATTCGTTGTGCCCACTCTGAATTGAGTCCAAACCAACCTGTTTCGTGGGACTCGAAGTGTGCTCGTTTGTATTGATCTAGACCTGAGGTATCAATGACCGGTACCGCTTGCACTTCGGTAGACAACGTCAGCAATAAGAGTGTCATGATTGAATCTCTCGGTCCACTTCTTCAAGAAAATGTTTCATCCACGCATGTCTTTTGTCGGCTTCTTTTTTCGCAATGGCTGTGTGCATGCCAGCCTTGAGTTTTAGCAGCTTGCAAAAGAAGTGATCGAGTGCGTGTTCTTTGTCATTGAGCACGTCGCTTGTCGTCTCCCACGGGACTGGATTCTCTGGGTGATAAAAGAGACCCGTCTTCTTTCTAGAACGCATCGCTTGGGCACAGGCTATGTTTCTCATCACCCCAATCGCTCCAATGGCATCCAGACGATCGGCGTCTTGAAGTACTTTGCCAATGATATTGGTGGGCGCAAGTCCCCTAGACCACGAGCATGTTGCGATGGCTTTTGTGACGGTATCAATTTCTTCAGTAGAGTATCCGGCTTCTTTCAGATATTGTACACCAGCTTGCGCCGATAATGTACTGCCCATGGAACGTAAGTCAGACTCTTTTGGGATGTTGATGAGGTCGTGCAGTAGTCCAGCAGCCCCAGATAAATCTTCATCTGCATCGATACTACGAGCAATCTTAATACACCACTCTGTAACTCTTTGAACGTGAAGCCAATCGTGTGCCAAATCATCATGGGTAAGCGTAGGCAAAATGGCGCTCCACAATTGGTTATGTCTACTGTGTGTCCACATGATCACTCTCCACTTCTATTCCATGTAACCATTTTTTAACCCCTCGTGCAATCCACTGATGCCCTAGGGAACTGGGGTGCAACTCATCCCAGAACAAACCATTGGCAGACAATCCATCGGGACTGTAGCGATGAAAGTGCCAATCCAAATCCCAAAAGGAGGTTTGATACGTTGCAGCGAGGGTTGGAATTTGAGTACGAATGACGGAATGAATTGTGGTGGCTTCTTTATGGGCATCAATTTGGTTTTGGACCTCTGTATAATCATACGATATTGAAGGTGTGTACTCCATTGGGGCGAAAGGATAGTTCGTGGGAGGCGATACCAATAAGGTTGGAACACCTTCCAATTTAGACAACACAAGACTCATATTGTTGGAGAAGTGATTTGCTGCCAGTTCTATGAAGTATTCCTCAGATAGAGTCTGGGCAAACGGAGTTTCTTGCTCTGAATGACGATGTTCAGAATGGGGCAGTAGGTTGTAGAGAAGTGTATACAAATGGGATGACCAGAGTATTCTTTTCCATCTCCATTCATTCAATGAGGTTGAGTGGAACTCGTTGAGCTTTCGCAACTGGTAGACTTCATTGTGTCCATAATAAATTATCAAAGCGTCAGGTTGTAGCTTTTCAACATATGGCATGAGACTGACCAATCCGGCGGAGGTGGTTCCACCGATTCCTAGATTCACAACATCCCATTCTGTTTGTTGTTCCACAATACCAGCGAATGAATCTTCCATCAGTTCATTGCTGCCATGTGCAGAACTGGCTCCCAAGACAACCAGCCGTTTTTGGTTGGTTGTTTTCGGAATGCGTTGGGCCCTCAGATAATCCCCCTGCGTTAGATAGTCTGTCTCTGTTTCTATCCAAGGTTCTACACTCCAATTTTGAAATTGAAACATCGGTTTGGTTTCAATCAATGGAGTGACAAATACTGCACTTACCCCTTCAAGACTTCCGATGATTAAGACAGGAGTGACAAGTGCAAAGAACAGCGTTCGTTTCCTCCTGTAGCACCAGGCAAGACATAAACTGATGCCTATAGCATCAGCCACACGTCGAAACTTGAATGGAAGCAGAGAGGGGACTGGTTCTGGTTTCCAGAGGTCTATGTCTGGTTCTTTGGGAATAGGCTGTTGGTACGATTGACCAGGTTTATACACTGGACAAGATGAGACGGGTTCATTTTGTAAACCCCAAGAATCATACATGTTTTCCAGTGAATCTGGAAAAGCAGCGGTCAGCTTGAGTTCCTGATGAATATTGACTAGTGTAAACCGAAACAATTCCATGCCAACAGAACCGCCACTGGATTTCCAACACCTCAACCATTGCTCGGGATTTGTCCCAGCAGATTCCTCGATTTCCTGAGCAAGATTCATTTGAATCCTCTTATGAGCCTTCTCGGATAACAAAGAGTCGTTTAAATTATGGTCTCTTCGGAGAATGGTCCACGCCATCTCTGGCAACACAGAGGACTGCTTGAGGTGCTCCAATACTTCCTCTGGATACTGGTAAGCAAGGTCTATTTGAATGTTTACAATCCGTTCAAAGACATCGGGGTCATCATATTGAATGTCCAATCTGGAGTCCCAATACCACTTCCATAGAATAATTTGATGCTCATCAGAAGTCGTCCAGTTGGTGGACTTGATCTGTTCGATTTGTTTCAGTCGATGTTCAGCTGATTCAAGTCTCTTGTCCTCTGTGTTTAAATTCAAAAGGGGAGTGGCTTCACTCACATGAAACCACATCCCCAGCTGAAGAACCACAAGTAGCAAGTAACCCCGTCCCTTAGTCTTTCGTACTTGAATCTTCGCGGTCAGTATCGTCGCCTTTTGACTTTTTAGGCTTTTTCTTTGTGGCCTTTGCTTTGCTCTTTTTGGCCTTTTTACAAGTGACCTTGATACTCTTGTTACCCTCTTTGTCAGTATTTAGCGTGAGTTTTGCTTCTCCACCATTTTCTAGGGCTCCAAAGAGCATTTGTTCTGCCAATTAAAGTTTGACTTCTCTATGGATGACACGATTCATTTC
>CAJWHX010000250.1 GCA_913040875.1 uncultured Pseudomonadota bacterium
CATTGGGAATGTCTATTTGGGAAAGGTTGTAAGAGTCCTTCCCGGAATGCAAGCCGCATTTGTTGAAATAGGACTAGAGAGAGCTGCATTTTTGTACGCTGGAGACATCTACACCGACTTCATTGAAAGAACGATGGACTCTGAACCAACGAACGATGAGGATGACCACACTGTCATAGAAGCAACCTCTCAAGCAAATCCACACAAGGGAATCCCACCCATCTCCGATTTGGTGAAGGAAGGTCAAGAGATTCTGGTGCAAGTGTCTAAGGATCCAATCAGCACCAAAGGCGCTAGGGTAAAGACGCATATCACACTCCCTGGTAGATTCACTGTGTGTATGCCAACAGTCGATAATATCGGCATATCAAAAAAGATAGCCAAAGAGAAGGAACGAAGAAAGTTGCGAGACTTTGTGCAAAAGAACCGCGAAAAAGGATGTGGTTTCATCGTTCGAACAATTTGTCAGGGTCAGCCACTGAGTTCGTTAGAACAAGACATGACCTATTTACAAAACATTTGGAAAAAGATCAAAAATAGAAAGCAAAGTGCCAAGGCCCCAGCCATATTGCATCAGGACCAAGATCTAGCATTGCGGGTTGTTCGCGATTCTTTTACCGCTGATGTCGATAGGATGTTCATCGACAACAAAGAACTCTTCAACACAATTGTAAAGTTTGTCGACATCTTTGCCAGTCAGCTAAAAAATCGCATCCGTTTGTACAAAAACACCGCACCCATCTTTGACACATTCAATATTGAGCCGATGATATCCAGAACACTCGATCGAAAAGTCTGGCTAAAATCTGGCGGCTACCTCATTATTGATCAAACAGAGGCTTTGACCGCCATTGATGTCAACTCTGGACGATTTGTCGGACAAAAGACGCTCGAAGATACGACCTTACTGATTAATCTTGAAGCCGTTGACGAAATCAGCAACCAACTCCGTCTTCGCAACATCGGTGGAATCATCGTTCTCGACTACATTGATATGGAAAAGGCGGAAAATCGGGAACGGGTCTACAAGGCTATGGAGGAGGCACTCCGTCACGACCGTGCTCGAACAAATCTCTTAAAGATTTCGGATCTGGGTTTGATTGAAATGACACGCAAAAGGGTTCAAGAGGATTTGGTCTCAAGCATCTCTCAAACCTGCCCCTATTGTCTGGGAACCGGTACAATTCGAGATACGCAAACAGTTGTCTATGACATCTTAAGAGAAATCAAACGGATCCACGCTCGAAACAAACGATCAGAGTCAATCTTTGTCAATACGAATCCAGAAGTTGCAGATATGCTCTATAGCCTTGAATTATCCACCATAGAGATATTGGAAAAGGAGTTTGATCAGCGTGTTGTGGTTCGGGCCCTGGGTCATTATCACATCCAGCAATATGAAGTGTACGCACAGTAGACCGAAGATCCCTCGTGAGTGCAGACACATCTATCCAAGGTGAAGTTCAAAAACTGGACTACAAGTCAGAAGAGTCTGCATTCGCTGTTGTACGGATTCAAACAGACACTGGTAGCGTCACCGCGACTGGACCCATTGGGCATTTGGTACCGGGAATGATGGTTTCACTCAGTGGGACTTGGACCTTCTCTCCTGCTTATGGAGAGCAATTCGAAGCCAAACAAGCATTGGTTGAATCGCCGCAGACGCTTGGCGGCATCCGGCTTTATCTACAGGCTCAAATGCAAGGTGTCGGCACCAAAACTGCTGCACGTATTGTCGCACATTTTGGACTACAAACGGTTGAGATACTCAACACTACCCCCCTTCGACTATCAGAAGTAAAAGGAATCAGTAAAAATAAAGCTCAAAGTATTGCTGAGCAATGGCAACATGACGTCCAGACTAGAGAATTACAGATCATGCTTCGCGGATATGGACTGAGCACGAATATTTGTCTGAGGTTGATTCGAAAATACAAAAGCGAAGCGCTGAGAATCGTCCTTGAGCATCCTTACCAACTGTGTGATGACTTTAAAGGGATTGGCTTCAAGACAGCGGACTCGATTGCAATTCAACAAGGCATGCCCCTCAATCATCCCGATCGAATCCGTGCCATCTTGCTTCACGTATTGAAATCCCAAGAACAAGATGGACACTGCTACACTTCTGAAGAGGACATACGTCTCAAAGCCTGTGAGTTCAGTGTTGGTTCAGGGGATTTGGAAACCGCAATACGAGACAACATACAACGTGGTGACTTATACTTTGATTCAAGTGAACGATTGTTTGCAAGGCCCATCGTCTACCACACAGAACGGAAGATTGCGACCTTATTACTCAGAAATGTCAAATACCCTCGACCTCATGCGCACCCAAGAGATGAACTACAGACTTCCGATGTCCTTCTGAATACAGAGCAACACCATGCTGTTCAAACAGCCTTTGAGTTCGGAGTCAGTGTAATTACCGGTGGACCAGGAACGGGTAAAACCACTACGGTACGCAGCATCACAGACCATGCACAATCTTTAGATGAGACCTGGCTTCTGGCAGCACCAACGGGTAGAGCCGCCAAAAGACTGAGTGAAGCCACTGGAATGGAGGCCCAAACCCTACATCGATTGTTGAAAATTAATGAGGCTGGTATCTTTCAACACAATGCTGACAATCCGATTGAATGCGATGGCATTTTGGTCGATGAAGCCAGTATGCTCGACATATGGTTGCTCAACGCCCTCCTCAGTGCCATCAAACCACATTCTAGACTGGTCTTGGTTGGAGATGTCAATCAGCTCCCAAGTGTCGGTACGGGACAAACTCTTCACGATATCATCCAATCTCAGGCCGTACCGGTTACGCAATTAACTAGAATCTATCGTCAAGCACAAAACTCAAGCATTATTCAAAATGCACATCGGATCAACAGTGCCAGTCTACCCATCAGTTCAGAACAGCAAGACTTCGAAGGGTTACAAAAGGACTTTTTTATCATTGATAGAGAAACCCAAGAGCAATCTTTACAAACCCTCCTACACATCTTGAAAACAAAAATCCCCTCTCTTGGCTATTCCCCCCTACAGGATGTTCAAGTCTTAACACCTATGCACGGTGGAATCCTAGGAACACAAAATCTAAACCGCTCAATACAAGAACTGATCAATCCTACTGGAGAAGAGTGCACCATCGCCAGTAAACTGTTTAGAGTAAACGATCGCGTCATTCAACTGAAGAATGATTACGAACAAGGTATCTTCAATGGAGATGTCGGTACGATCCGGCATATTGAAAACAATACTGTATACATTGAATTTGACGGATATCGCCCAACAAAACCGCCCAACTCGTTTCTATATCCGGCTACATGGATTGGATTGACAACGACCCAAATGCAATACGTTGATTTGGCGTATGCGATCTCCATCCACAAAAGCCAAGGATCTGAATATCCTGTCGTCCTGATGACCATTCACAAAGCGCATTGGATCATGCTGCGTAGAAAACTTGTATATACCGGTATCACACGAGCAAAAAGTTTCTGCTGTGTCATCGGTTCTCAATGGGCACTCAATACAGCCGTAGAACAGCATCACATTGACGATGATGGTACACGACGAACAGGTTTGGCCAGATGGCTTCAACAAGATCTGGAGCCCCCATCCGTTTAATGCTTCGATAAAAAGTCGATATTCCTTCCGTCAAAACATGGTCTGAATAACGATTTCAATCTGCACAACGCGAAGAGTTATCCGTTATAGTATGGTTAAATAGAATAGGTTTCTGAAGGTGTTTTATGCAACTACTTCCTTTAATTTGGATGGTATCCATCGGGTGTACATCAGATAAAGAGCTCGATCCAGCAGATGATCAAGACCACTTTGTATCCAATACTTCTGTACGAATTGTCCAACCGGAAAATGGTGCTGTCGTCGAGGATAGTTTTTATCTTCAGTATGAAGCCGGTCAAGATATGGCTCATCTAGAATTTTGGATGGATGGAGTCTTTTCAACCACACTCGACAAAAGCGCCACTGAAACACTGGTCCATTTGACTGAAGGCCCCCATACACTCAGCGTAAAATCATTGGATGCCAATACTGAAGTGCTCCAAGAACACTCCATCATCGTAACTGTACCCTCGGATTTCTGGGTCGCCATCACCTCACCTGCGGACGGCTCTACCGTTACCAACCCCGTTCAGTTCACCGTAGCATCCTCTGACAATATCGATTCTGTCGAGATTTTTTCGGACGACTGGTCCTTGGGTACCTTGAATGCTGGAGATGTCTTAACCTACAACTTTTCGGGAACTGGTTATCCAAGAGATATACAGGCTGTTGGCTATGTAAATGACGTCGTGGAAGCTGAACACAACATCACCGTTACAGTTGATGCCGGTACAGCCCCGTTGGAATCAGACTTCAATGACTATGTCAATACGATCATCCCAACCTATCCCACAGATGGTTCCTATGGATATTACTGGCCGAGTTCTGGTGGGTGGCTCGGTACGACTGAAGACATCTATTACAACGGTACCTTGGTAGCATCCGGAGATCCAAGCAACCAAAGTTACTGTGTCGGTTTAACTTTTGAGGTCTTTATGAAGGCTTGGGTGACCATCGATACAGAATGGGACGGGGATGGCACCATCAATGGTATGACCGTCGACGACCTATATGAATTTCGCTTGGATTGGTACGTTCGAGATTTATTCGGGGCTGGACCTTCCGATGGAGTTGAAACATATGGAATCGGTGAACTGGTAACCGATTGGAACGATGTCCAAGAGGGCGACTTCATTCAGTTTTGGCGAAACTCCGGTTCTGGTCACAATGCTATATTTATCGATTGGGAATGGGATATGGATGGAAATACCATCGGTTTCTTATATTGGTCGACCCAAAATTCAACAGATGGTATCGGATACAATTCTGAATATTTTGGTTCATCAGGGTCAACGGTCAATCCTCAATATTTTTTCCCTGCTCGTGTCTATACACCTGAGAATTGGATATCATGGCAATAGGCGCACTGTCCCATCTGATTTGCACACACAACTGGAGTTTTCATGTCGGAACTTGAACCCAACAACAATGAACACAACGAAGAAATTGATCCCCTCGGATCTGTTACTCGGAGCAAGTTACACTTCTTTTGGATTGCAGACTGCTCGGGTTCAATGGCAGCCCAAGGAAAAATCGAGGCTTTAAACAATGCCATCCAAGAGTGTATTCCCGCAACAAAGGAAGCCGCTGAAAACAATCCCTTTGCAGATATGGTCGTTCGAGCCATATCCTTTTCAAACGGAGCTCGATGGCACATCGAAACGGAAACCCCAGTCGACTCCTTTACTTGGAAAGATTTGTCACCAGGTGGTGTCACAGATCTGGGGTCCGCCATCCGCCTTCTATCAAGTGAGTTACAACCCGAAAAAATGGGGCAACGTGCGTTGCCACCTGTATTGGTTCTTCTCAGTGATGGAGCCCCCACGGACGAATGGGAAAAGGAACTCAACGCATGGCTCCCTTCACATAGCACTCATGTAATCTCAGGGCGCAAGGGTGACCTGCCTGACGCTGACGTGTACGTGTGCAACTACGACCTCATGTCGTGGAGGCAAGACCAACTGCACGGCATCTGCCCACAGATTGTGGTGCTTGACGAGTCACACTACGTGAAGAACTACAAGGCGAAGC
>CAJWHX010000251.1 GCA_913040875.1 uncultured Pseudomonadota bacterium
CATGACTCAAGTGCTTCAGTGCGCAATTCAACGAGGGGTTCCGGTTTACAATTCTGGGAACCCATCTGAATGTGCAGCGATTTATCAGACTGCGTTGGAAGATATACTCCTCTTAGCCAGTGATGATTTGCCCGTTGATTTGCAAGAAGATCTGCAGCAAACCCTCGAGTCCGCATCGAGTATGAGTGCCAGTGATAGAGCGTGGGCTTATAGACGACAGATGGATGACCTGTTGCTGAGGTTTCAGTAACCGTTAGCCACCAATGCGCGTCATGATCCCCTCAAAAGGGACTGGAGTTTTATCTTCTGTGGCACACTGGTGTCCTTTGACTTTGCCCCAGACGATTTGTTGAATCAACTCTTTGACATGCTCTGGAGTATGATCTGGATTCCGAATGATACTTCGCAGTGTTGGATGAGTTTCCTTAGCCAGACAAGCGCGCAAATCTCCGTGGGCAGAGAGGCGTAAGCGATTGCAAGAAGCGCAAAATCGATTGCTGATTGGGGAAATAAATCCCACATTGATGCCGTATTCAGCAAGAGAAAAATGGCTGGCTGGGCCTGTGTGTAGACTATTTTTGATCAGAGGTGTGAGGGGGGTGTACTCTTCCATCTGCTCTCGCAACGATTGTGAGTGGGTGTTTTGATGAAGTCGACTCCCAAATGGCATGTATTCGATAAATCTGGGTTCAATTACCGCTGGATGCTCACTGGCATAGTGAACAAAGTCCATAATTTCGTCATCATTTTTTCCAGCGATGACGACGATGTTCAGTTTGATGGGCGCTTCGCCAGTTCCGAATCCGACTGTGTGTGCAGTATCAATGCCATCCAGAACCTTTTGCAACTTCCCACCGCGTGTCAATACGGAGAATCGTTCTGCTTGTAGAGAGTCTATGGAAATGTTCAACCGTTTCAGTCCGGCTTCTTTCAGTCGTGGAGCCAGTTTTGCCAATGTGAGGGCATTGGTGGTCATCGATAAATCTTTCAACCCGTCAATTTGAGAGATGGCGGAGACTATTTCCAACAACCCTTTACGAATGGTGGGTTCTCCACCGGTCAGACGGATGTGCTCAATACCCAAGTCAACAAAACTACGTGCCAGATAAACGACTTCCTCTTTGGTCAAGATGTCGTCATGGGGAATCCATCGCAATCCCTCTGCTGGCATACAATATACACAGCGAAGGTTGCATCGATCAGTGAGTGATATCCGCAAGTATCGATGATGACGATTGAATTTGTCGACCAATGTAGTCAAACTAGGCCCCTGTCAATTGATCATGAATACTCTCGGCGATCTCACGGAATGGTTTGCTACAGTCTTCCTCTGAAAGGGCAACGGGAGTGCCCATATCACCACCCAAGCGGATCCGTTCATCGAGTGGTAATTGTGCCAGCAGTGGAACTTGGTATCGAACAGAAGTTTCAAATCCACCACCTTGACCAAACGGGTGTATCATGGACCCATCTGGAAGTTTAAGAAAGGACATGTTCTCTACAATTCCTAGGATGGGTACATTCAATTTTTTGAACATTTCCACTCCTCGGATGGCGTCTTGAACGGCAATGGCTTGAGGTGTGGTCACAATCAAGGCCCCACTGAGATCTACAGCTTGCACCATTGTTAACTGTGCATCTCCCGTTCCCGGTGGCAAATCGACAAGTAAATAATCCAGTTCTTCCCACGCGACGGTTTGGAAGAATTGACGAATGACACCCATCACCATTGGTCCACGCCAAATAATGGGCTCATCTTTATCCACTAGAAGACCCATTGAAATACATTTTACACCGTAGGATACAACTGGAATGATCTGTTTCTCTTCGTTTGCGATTGGAGTTGCCGATACCTTCATCATCATTGGAAGAGAAGGACCATGTACATCCGCATCAATCAGACCGACCTTATACCCCGATTTGGCGAGTGAGACAGCAATATTGACTGATACGGTTGATTTTCCAACACCACCCTTCCCACTGGCCACGGCAATGATGTGGTTTACGCCTGGGATGGGTTGCTTTTGGACGGGACCACCGTGGGCTCCCGTTCCTCCTCCATTCATACCTCGAACAGGATCTTTAGACGTACTGGTCTTGGGAGCAGCCTCTTCTTCAACTGTGATGGAGCATTCTATATTGCCTTTCCAACCGATGGCTTCAATTTGAGCCAATAAACCCTGTTGCATCGTTTTGATTTGACCTTCTGTATGCTCCGGATGGAAACTCATTGTAACACTGAGGGTCTCTTCGTCCTCTTTCAATTCTCCTTCCGATAAAATTCCAGCCATCCACAATGAACGTCCCGTTCGCGGGTCTCGAACGCGGGTACCCGCAGGCTCTAAGATGGCTTGTGCTTCGGGTTGAACTGCGGTGCTTTTCATCTTCATCTCCAATATTGACGATGTGTTGTTGTAACCATATTGAGTTGATTTATCGAGAGGACCACTGTAACAACATAGAAGCAATGGTAGAATTGCTGGCGCCTTCTATCTTAGAGCCCTGTTGTACAGTTGCTGAATGTACTGTACGATCGGTTTTACCATAGACGCGTGAGCCCTCTAAGGCAAATCGATCGGCTCCATTTAGTTTGTCTTCGAGTATTTCTACGGCCCATCTAGGAAAAGGGGATTTCAGTGAAAAGAGAAGGTCTTCAACCATTGGACTGAGAATCGCAGTGGCTTGTTTGCGATGCATTGCGATCACACCACCATCGGGGGTGACCAGTAAGACTCGAGATTGAGGCCGGATGAGGTCGGGAAATCCATACACCCCATAATACTGCCCCATTGGGTCTTGCCGAGTGTGAAATTGAGTTGTGGACTTCAGAACTTGTTGTATGCCCGCGTGAGAAAGTTCTGGTGGCATAGAGAACGTTTGGTCGCACGAACGTAGCAGCCAATGCTCCAGTTTGTCTTGCCACGATAGATTTGTTCCAGCGGTGGTGTGTTGAATCTTCAGAGGATTTTCCATCGGTGATTCATTGGAGGGCGCAACCTCAACTGTATTTGGTGTTGGTACGGTCTCAGCAACGGTTGGTAACTCTGTAAATCCGCCCATTTTACTTTCGTAGTCGACAGGACTCAGTCTCTTGAATTGATCGAGCAATCGAATCAATCGAAAAAGAGTGGATTCATCTAGAGGACTTGCAATCAGAAGCTGTCCCTGTGAGTTGAGGCCCACTCGAATTCGGGCAAATGGAAAGGCACGAGCCAGCAAAAAAAGTTCTGCTCCCAGAAACCGTTCAACGAATTGCGATTCGATCTGTTGGATGGAGGACGCATCAAAACCTTGAATATCGGTCCCCATACAAATCAGTACCTTCGCTTCTGAAGCTTCTGTGATCGTGTATCCGTGTTCGGTGAGTTGTTGATGAAGATGCTCTTCCAGTGGGTGTTGCTCCGAAGAGGCACTGAGTGTGGCGATGTGCAGCATGGGATCTCCAAGTGAGTACGATATTCATTCTCTGTATAATAGATCTTGTTTATCTGATTGGTGCAGGCAAGTCAGATGGATTGTTTAAATTGCGCAGACATTCATTGGGCAGCACAATCAAGCCTGCAGGTTCTGCAAAGGCTTTCATAGACTCCTCCTTCTCTAAGTATAGACTGGCTCGATCAACCCAAGACACAGGAATGTGCAGCACAAGTGGATGACGTCGACCAGATGAGTCTACTGCCACCGAAGGTACCTCTTTCAACAGCTTCCGGATGGAATTCACAGATAGGAATGGCATGTCACAGGGTAAGAATAGGGCACTGTCAAAGTGTGTTTTGGCGTGTTCGAGTCCAGCAGATATACCGTTCAACGGATGGTACGTCGCATTCAGATCTGAAATCCAAGGAGTGTCATATTGTTTGAGTGTTCGTTGTTGAGCCGGTTTTCCAACTAAGAAGGTATGGTGAGCGAGTAGAGCTACAGTGTTCAGAGTCCGTTCGATCATCGTTTGTCCGTGGACTTCTACCGTCGTCTTACAGCGCCCCATTCTGGATGAGGCTCCACCACATAAAATATATATGCCTACAGTGTCATCAGGACTCAGTGTCTCCACGTCGGATCCCATCGGCCCCAGCATGGTAAGCATTGAACTCTGTGTACACTACCCTTAGTAAGAAGCGTTTTGTTTGCAGGGAAGGGCAATAGCCCTGTCGCATCAGCAAATGAGGACATCCACGCAGAAGATTGATTTCCCGTTGGGAAAGCTTTGATGCCATGTTCATCGCGTTTCAACCAAATACGCACAAACTCTAGTCGACTTCCCCGTTTGGTAAAGTCTTGTCCCAATTGAACATCGATGGTGGGAAGCTCGGGATTGGGTACCGACATCTTGTTCAATAGATAGGGGCGAACAAACTGGTAAAACCCCATGAGGGCTGAAACAGGATTCCCAGGAAGGGCAAATATGGGGATGTCTTTTTTTGGAGTGTGGATTGTACCGATAGCCACTGGTTTTCCAGGCTTCATCCGTACTTTCCAAAAGTTCATCTCAACTCGATGTCCCGGCAGATCTGCGAGTGCCTTGTGCACCACGTCAAAATCTCCAACACTAACCCCGCCAGTACTGACGAGCATATCACAGTCTAGGTCACGGATGGCATGGAGCAGCGTTTGCTGTGTGCTCTCGACAGTATCTCGTGCAATGCCGCAATCTTGCACAGTAAATCCCAGCTGTTGAAAGGCTATCTGGAGATTGATTGAGTTGGTTCCCCAGATCTGACCAGTTTGAAGCGTGCCACCTTCTTTTGGGCTGAGTAGTTCATCGCCTGTGGAGAAAATGCCAATGTTTGGTACGACGAACACAGGTACTTCGTGCACACTGGTAGACAGGGCAAATCCAATTGTCGCCGCATCTAGAAGCGTCCCTTTTTTGAGTACTGTGGTACCGGCAAGAGCCTCTTCACCATGGCGACGGATATTGTTCCATCTTTTTGGACACTTCGTAATCGTGACAGTATCTCCATCTCTGCTGGTGTTTTCTTGCATGATGACGACATCAGCGTCCTTTGGAACCGGTGCACCTGTAAATATTCGCATACAGGTTTCAGGTTTCAGTGTATGTTCTGTTGTGTCTCCAGCCTGAACGATTCCGGACAAAACAAGAGTGACGGGTGATGCTTCGCTGGCGCTGAGAATGTCTTCACGACGAAAAGCATATCCGTCCATCGCTGAATTATCCCAGGCTGGGAGGTCTTGTCTTGCAGAGATGTCCGTAGCGAGTACTCTTCCACAGGCATTCCAAATGGGAATGATTTCAGTTCGGAGGGGAAGAGGTAGTTTTGCGATTCGACTTTTGGCGTCTTCAAAAGAGAGCATGATGAGTTACTGCTGGATTTTGAGTTTCTGTCCTACATAAATCTTGGTAGACTTTAAGTTGTTCCACTTTTTGATGTCGCTTACAGAGACACCATATTTCTGGGCGATCTTACTTAGATTGTCACCAGATTTAACGGTGTAGGTGGTCCATGTGGTTTTGTTGGTGTAGATTTTGAGTTTCTGTCCCGCATAGATCTTGTTGGCGTTGCTGATCTTGTTCCATCGTTTGATGTCGCTTGCCGAGACACCATATTTCTTGCCGATAAGATTGAGGTTTTCACCTTTTTTGATGGTGTGTGTAACGGTTCGTGTTTTCGATTTGGAGGTGCTTTTGC
>CAJWHX010000252.1 GCA_913040875.1 uncultured Pseudomonadota bacterium
GGAAGAGGGCACCGTTTTGAGCGACGGCGTGCCTCAAGCAATCTATTCGCATTCAAATTGCTCATCGCTAACCAGTCCAAATGACATCCTGTGCAGTGGTCAATCTGGCGAGCATTATGCTTGGCTAGATGTGTATCGATGGGATCCCAAAACTGGTACTGTCGATTTTCAATCTCTCACCACGACGCCCGGAGACCGTATTTGTGAAGGCACCGGTACATGGGACGCAGCCACACAGACCTTGTCCATCGATGCCGTCGTTCGAGGAACATATGGTGATCAGCAGGGGTTTCGGTTGACGAGGGTACTCTCGCAAGATGGGTCGCAGCTAGAGTATTACACGACACTATCGGGTAAAGAAGTCCGTACACTCGAAGTCCAGTCCAGCGCGCATCAGGGTGTTGAAATCGATTTCAAACTTCCGTATGACCTGCTCCAGGGGTCCTACAAGTCTTGGCTTAAAATCTCCATAGACCCTCAGCAAGGTGTTATGCGAGGATGCAGGGCAGAGCAACAGGATGCGGAGTGCGAGATGCAATTGGTACCCCTGATGCAATCAGATCTTCAGCAGTATTACATGTTCAAAGAGCATTTGTTTCCCTTGAAAGAATGCTCCAGTATTGCCCCACATGCCCACGATATCATAGCAGAGGTTCGCTTGAAGAATCAAACCTACAAGAACACCTTTTATTACAATCCAAACGGTATGGAGCACCATCATGCAGACGATGCCTGTCCGCAGGTCTCTGAAATCGCCAAATGGGCGTATCGCATCTGGGACGAACGCAAACCTGCTGATTTGGATTGAGTTTTTTGTAGAGCCGAAATGCTCAGATGAATGGGAAAGCGAACGGGCTTTGTTTTCCGAGTATCCGTTATTGAGAACATAGGCTGCATACCTTAGGATTGCACTTGTACCTGTATGCGTTAGATTCGGTACTAAGATATCCACACGGAAGTTACTATGACTGAATTAGAACCACAAAACAATGAACGTATAGATCAAGCGGGTGCGGTTGCCAGTACACTATGTGCCATCCATTGTGCCATCTGCGCCTTGTTGCCAGCCGCTTTCGGAGCGTTAGGGCTGGGCATGTTGCTGAGCCAAACTGCTGAGTGGGTGTTTACGATCGTTGCAGTGTCCATTGCTTTTGGTGCTCTTGTGTTGAGTTGGCGTCAGCATCGATCGGTAGCGGTAGCAAGTTTACTCGGTGTGGGAATTGTCGGACTACTCGCTTCGCGAGTACTGGAGATGGGTTCGGATCATCACCACCACGGCGATCATCACGGTGAGGAGACTCATGAAGAAGCCGCGCATGCCGAACATGATCATCACGATTCAAAGCACCATGCAGACAAGCATGGAGCCCATCATGATGAAGGGAATGATGAAGGGCATGATGCACATGATCACGACGGTCATTCATCAGAGAAGCACCACGATGGTCACAAAGATGGTCACAAAGAAGACAACCATGATGAGCATCATGATGCTCACGAAGGTGAAGAGGATGGTCATGATGATGACAATCACACTTTGGGTGCATCAGTTGGGATTGCCGGTGGGATGTTTCTCCTCTTTGGGCACATTCTCAATATTGGAGCCAGTCGCAAACGCAATCCAGTCTGTGCAGAAGAGTGCTGTGATTGATGTAGTTCCACTTTGGGACACCACTGTCAAACTACTGATAGACACTAATTGACGTGTAAATAAAACCTCAGAGTCTCAGTTCGCTTGATAGGAAAGAACTCTACCTGAGAACTTGTATTCACCTACCCATAGTCGTTCGCCATCAACATCCAATCGAAGAGGCCAGAACAATCCGCTTTTGGTCTTGTCTGGATCTGTATCCTCCATAGTTTCTGCACCCAGAATGGCATCGGGGTCATCTCCAGCAATCGCAGTGTCCAGGTCTTGCCAAGCCAGCACTCGATTCTGACTGAGATCGGAGATGAATACCTGTCCATCTTTGATGATGCCGTGCCCAATCATTTGCGGTCGATCGGAGGTTCGGATTTCTTCAAACGCACCATCTTCAGACAGCTTGGATACCCTTACGAAGGTAAATGCATTCATGCCACTGATGGAGAGATGTTTCCCATCAGAATAGAGTATGCCGTCAAATATATCCAACTCTCTTGAAAATTTGGGTTCCTCTCCTTCTACTGGAATGTCCTTCCAAACGTGCAGAGTGCCAATTCCATCGAGGATATAGAAATACTTATTGTCATAGGCAATACTTTGTAGATTGCCGCCATCAATAGAGCCAACGGTATTGCGGAAGGTTTTGTCTGCGGGAGATCCATCACAGGGCGTCCCGTTCTCCCAGATTTTGAGCCCATCCCATTTTCCTCCAACGACAATGGTTCCATCGTGTTCAGTAAGCGCAATGATTTCATCTTTGATGTCGATGACTTGATCCGGAGCCTGACCACTGTACTGAGGTGTCTCATCCCAGCAAAGCAGACGGGTGTTCATCCCATCACCGATGATCAATCCGCCTGACTCAAGTGATAGGGGAATGCCGTTGCTGATGAAATGATTGTCTTTGAGGGTGTTGGTCTGCATATCTGGTGCACCAATGACGAAGTCTGGGGTACTGTTTGGGCTGGTGGGCGGCTGATGGAACCCAATGATGCGATTGGTGTTGTAGTCGGAGACATAGACTGTATCTCCGGTGACTGCGATTGTGGACCCATCCCCACCACGAAGCTCCCAATCTTCGCCGCTGATGGTGTATGCGGAAGCCGTATTCCCACTTTGCGGAATGCCATCCCAAACGTGGATACCATCGCCAATCATCATCAAATCACCATTTGAACTGACATCCCCACTCATCCATACAAAGGGTGTCTCTTCAGTCAAAAAACAATCGTGAGGCTGTTCCAATTCAGTCGGGAATGTATTCCACAGCCAATTGCCGCTTTGAGATGACTGACCTTGGGCATTGTGGTCCCCAATGATGAGGAAACTCTGGCCGTCTGTTGTGATGCTTCGCGGTGTTCCCATCTCTCGATTCGCAGAGAGTACAATGTCTGCCGGCTGGTCTGAAGAGGTGGGGAAACTGTTCCAAATCAGGACCCATCCTCCAAAGCGGATGTCTCCATTGGCAGAACCGCTTGATGTACTGGCTACAATCAGTTTCTCACCATCGGTCCATACACCCCACGGCCAGGCAAACTGATTGACATTCGGTATCACATCCGGGCTGTCGTCATAGTCTGTACTGGTCAAAATCAGGTCTGGACTGGAGGCATTGGTGCTTGGTAGCTCATTCCAAATCAGTATGCGATGGTTGTAGGTGTCGGCGATAACGTACTTGCCACCTCCGGCAGCGACATCAGCTGGCCATTTGAGTTCTGTTTCCGACTCTCCAGAGTTGTTGGTGTCAAAGTTCTGCTGTCCAAAGACAATGGTTGGTTCCGTATTCGCAGTGGGTAGTTCGTCCCACATCAGCACCCGATTGTTGTTTCCATCCGCCATCATCAGCACTGTTCCATCGGTTGCAATGCCTTTTGGATGGTTGAACAGTAGGGGACCACCACTTTGATTGAATCCCAGTTCGCCCAAAAGAAGGTCTGCCTCTTGACCTGTTTCGAAGAACGGTTGTTGACAACCCGTATTAATGAATAGAGTAGCAAATAATAGGGTTAGCCGATAACGCATTATGATTGCCAGATTAGAGGTGTATTCTAATTCTTAGCACGAAATGGGTAGGTGACGCGTGTGTAAATACTATTGGTGATAGTCTTTGCCCCCAATGAAAATTAGGCTACGACAGAACTATCAACAGAGTTCTGAACACAGGAGGTTCTCATGTGGACGCTCGTATTATCTCTATTTCTCGCAACATCGGAGGCAGGTGTGCCGGATAACATGACACTCACCGGATTGAATGGTGACAAGATTGCAGCCAAAGAGTTTGAAGGAAAGGCGATTCTCTTCGTCAACGTAGCCAGCAGATGCGGATATACATCTCAGTATGAAGGGTTGCAGTCTCTCTATGAACAGTACAAGGATAAGGGACTGGTCATCGTTGGGGTTCCGTGCAATCAGTTTGGCGGACAAGAGCCGGGTACAGCAACTGAGATCCAAACCTTCTGCAAGGCAAACTATGGTGTGACGTTTCCGCTATTGGAAAAGCAAGATGTGAACGGTAAGAATCGTTCGAAGCTGTACCAGAGTTTGGTGTCGTCTGACAAAGGCGGCGGAAAGAACGTGCGCTGGAACTTTGAGAAGTTTCTAGTGGATACAGATGGCAACGTCGTTGGGCGATACGGCTCTGGCGTCAAGCCAAATTCAACAGAGTTAAAAACAGCAATTGATGCAGCATTGAGGTGAATTATGTTTGGTTGGTTTAAAAAAGATCCAGTGGCAAAACTCCAAAAGGAGATAGCGAAGAAGTATGAGCAGTCAGTTCAACTGCAGCGCAATGGGGATCTAGAAGGGTATGGACGAATCATGAAAGAGATTGAGGATCTAGAAAAGGAGCTTCAAGCACTTTCCGAGAGTTAGTTTCTAAGAGATAATCACAGTTCCTTTGTCTGAATCGTGACCCGTTGTCGTCCCCATATTGTATGATGGTATAAACATTTGGTGTGGAGGTTCGCATGATGTGGTTGTTGGTTGCTGGTTTGGGTCTTGTACAGGCGGATACGGGTATACCGGATCCGGTGTTTATGGTCGAGAAGTCTACGGCATCGGCGAAAGGTTGGCAGATTGAGCGCGTAACCGGATGCTATGGTGATGTAAAAGAAGCCCGCGGCAACGTCCAAGCGAGTAAGGGGCTCTTGTCGTATCCTCAGTATCAGGATTCGTCCTATACCAAAGGAGTGTTTGAGCTGACCAAACCGACCTGTGTATTGGGTGATCAACCGGAAGACAAGGCGACATTTGACGAATACATTCAAGACTATCAATGGTACGTGTACGCATCATTTGACTGCAATTGTGGGAGCTGTTATTTGCCCGACCCTGTCAAGGGGGATGGATACGGAGAGGAAATTGATGAAGGCGATGTCGATCAGTACATCACTGAGAGGCACAAGAAAGAGTATGAACAATACAAGGAAGCCCGAATCAAAGAGATTGCGGCCAATAAAACCCAGTATGATTTGTATTCTGTAGAGTACGATGCTTGGACCAAGCAGTTCAAAGCAGAGATTCACGATGAGTCCGTTCGCATCTCGATTACTCCAGAGGAAGATTTGGCTGGTGGTGTCGCGACGTTGTTTCGTTATAGATGGGAAGAGGCTTTCTTTTGTGGTGATTCACAGGGAGCCCAAAGATTCATATTGGATCATCGAGAGGTGACCCTTCCGGATGTTGCCAAGGGGCAAACGGTACATATCTGGCTACACAACGTAGACAGTCAACTGACTTGGGGCGCTGTGTTGAACGGAAAAGAAACCGCGGATGATCTGATGCAGCCGCTGCGTCAAGATCCGACACAACTCATGGAGCAAGGTGTGATCAAAGATGATCTCTACAACTTGCCATCGTCTTGGGATGGTCGATCAATTCAACTCAAGCCAGGTTCATCGTCCACCAGCAGCAGACGCACCGTGGGCTGTTCAGGCTGAGGGGCCTGGGAGGGTTGTTCGGGCTGGGAGGTTGTCAAGGCCTGACCTCATCTGGCCGGA
>CAJWHX010000253.1 GCA_913040875.1 uncultured Pseudomonadota bacterium
CTACGATTGCTGTCTCTACAGGCTCTCCTAGACGCTTACCAATATATTCAAGTTCCGAGTTGCTATGTACAAGTTTAATGACCATATTTGCCACTTCATTCACAGTCACTGGGACACCTGTTCCAACATCTAATTTGATATATCCTTGATAATCACTTTTCATTGCACGATAAAATGCTTCTGCAATATCTTCAATGTAGCAACAATCAATAATCTGTTCCCCAGTATTCCAAATAGGAACGGACTTATTTTCTATGGCATATTTCATAAATGTAGGAACAAACTTATTAACAGGCTCTTGTCTCTGTTCCTTCCCATAAACCCAAAGTAACGATAGAGCAATTGTTGTAACTTTGTACTCGTTCCAATACATTTGACAATAGTTCTCAGCAGCCTGTTTTGTAATGGTATAGGGATTCATCCAATCTTCAGGATTGGGTTTGGTTGCAAAGATATGCTTGGCATTGTGTTTCCGACAATATTCCAAGATATTCACAGTACCATTAATATTCACACTATTCGCTTTGTTGATAATACCCATCTCTGCGATTTCATTTGTGCCTAAAATACCTGCACAATGAATCACAACATCACATTTTCCACATTTTTCGATATCTTCATAGTTAGCGATATCACCTTGAATAATGGAGATTCCATCTAGCATTTTATCGGTTGCTGTGTACCCATTATCTAACCCTATGATTTGAATATCATCCTCATTCAATATTCTTTTGGCTACATGGGAACCAATAAATCCTTTAATCCCCGTAATCAATACTCTCATACTCCCCCCACAATTCTGACGATTTTGTTAATAATTTGCCAAAGAAGGCACTAATACCAAATAATCATAAGTACAAACAAATTCAATGTACACTTATTAAGCGTTGATTATAGTGACGTTCGCCCACGTAGAGACGACAGTAATCTTGTCTCCCCGACTCTTTATTAAAACAAATGCCCAGCGTTCAAAGCGTGACTCATCGAAGAATCGAAACCCCAAACACTCCACATCAAATTACTAGGTTGAAACGGATACGCCACAAATCAAACTTGGTGTCATCGTCAGAATATCAATATCGAATCGCTCTTTTAACCGCTTCGCATACTCTTCAAACTGGGGTTGTATCGATGGGAGATTACCGAGCACAGCTGCATCTATACTCATTGAAAGATTCCACGTCGGGCCAGTGGGAACTGGTACACCAATCACATAGTCAGCATAGTCCAAATATCCATCGACTCTGTAATCTAAGAATACATGCAAACATTCTTTCAACAGTACATCGGTATCAATAATATCAATAATACTATTTCCCCAATTTTGGTACTCTTTGGATGACGTTAACTTTTCCCAATGCATATGAATATCAATATGGACCCCATAAATCATCGTAATATCTACTTCACCAGACATCTTTTCCCTCCAGATTGTAGTATGGATACAGTATACCAAACAGGGAAACTGAGCAAAGTCCGGACTTGTGACCCTGTTGATGTTCGCAGAACTCAAGGATAACACAAATCAGTACCCTACCCATGAGCAAGTTCGCCCATAGCCTCATCTGGTGATACATCTTCAGCATAGACAGCTATGGAGAAACCATGACCACCTCAAAGAATATTCTATTCATCATTGATCCCCAAAATGACTTTCACCCCGGTGGGTCACTGGCTGTACCCGGATCCAACGAAGACAGTAGCCGAATCGCAGAACTCATTCGCAACAATGCAAGCAAGATCGATGAGATTTATGTGTCTTTGGACAGTCACCATCGCATTCACATTGCCCACAGTGTATTTTGGACAAACGACAGTGGTGAGCATCCAAATCCGTTCACTTTGATCACGCATGAGGATGTTCTAAGTGGTCTTTGGAAACCCGTCGACTCTACCCTACTCGAGTATGTCCAAGCGTACACTTGGTGCCTCGAAGAAAAGGGACGGTTTGTGGTGTGCATCTGGCCAGAACACTGTTTGATCGGAACTCCTGGACACGCGGTTGTCCCAGTGCTGAACGACGCACTGCAAGAGTGGGTCAAAACACAAATGAAGACCATTCAGTACATTCACAAAGGGATGAACTGTTTGACTGAGATGTACAGTGCCCTCGCTGCAGAGGTCCCCGTAATGGATGACGCGAGCACACACCTCAATCAAGATCTGATCGAGAAACTGCACACTGCAGACACCCTTCTAATCTGCGGCGAAGCGAAATCCCATTGCGTCAACTACACCATGCGTGACTTGGCAGACCACTGGAACAAAGACATGTCTGCACTGGTCTTACTGTCGAACTGCACTTCAGCCGTCCCTGGGTTTGAAGAAGCCGCAGAACGGTTTGAAGCCGATATGGAGGCACTTGGTTGCCGAATTCTTCAGCACGACACCGTTGTGCTGTAACCGCTAACAGATTCTACGACGGATCTTCCTATTCTTCCTCTTCCTGCTCACAGGTGTGCGTGTAAGACCGCAACAGGACAGATGCAGGGCTGCCTTCTTCCCAGCTGAGGAGCAGGCTGTTCGCGTCCTCTGTCCAAAGGGAATAATACTCCGGACTCTCTAGGTCGCCATATCCAGTCATAATCACTTGATCTTCCGAGTTGAATACAACAAAGGAATCGTCTCGCATTTCATATTCACCAAGAGAGTGGTCACCACGGCGCAGGCTGTCTACAGGCTGCCATTCAGTTGCGTCTCGGTCCAACTGCTCGCGAACGCGATGGTATTCTTGTCCATCATCGGTGATCATCTGACGATAGGTCGACAAATGAGGGAGATCTGTATCGGAACCATCGTCATCTACTGGGTCGTCAAACAACGTTCCCGTTCCCCATACGCCATGCTCAGTCAGGTGCCCACTGGCGTCGTAACTCCACGTGCTCTGATGAACATAGGCATCATCGACATATAGATCTCGCTGAGTCAAACTGTCCGCACCGTCGTAGGTGAAATTAAGGCGCTCCACCTGTACTTCGGTACCGTCTGCAGTCGTACTCGTACTCGTCAGTTCATCTGACATGATTCGTCCATCTTCAATCTGACGGCTGCGTACAATATTTAGAGTCTCCTCTCCAGATTCAGAAACCCGAACCTGCTCTTCAACCATGATGCCATTTTCATAGTTCATGGTAATGGTCGATTGACTATCCTCATTCCCGTAGAACGGATACATCCCAGCAATACCGCCATGACCAAACCAAGATAGGTCACCATACATCCAGCCATAACCGCTGTATCCATATGCGAATCCGACTCGATCTGGGATATCTTCACGTGACCAACCGAGTTGATACACTTCATCTTGATCTGGATACCCGTACGCGAGGGAGACTGGTGGCGTTATGCAATCGTCATTCTCATTCGACAACGACTGATCCCAATGAGAGTCGTAGTCTCCAGTAGAAATGGGCACCATATTGTCTCCACCTGTAATCCAAGTGTAGTCTCCGAGCAGTACGCTTGTGCGAGACACGAGGTCGCCCCCTTCGTAGGTCCACATTTGCGTTAACCACAACTCATCCTCAACAAGTCGAGTCAATTCTGCCAGTCTACCCTCTTCATCATACGAAAATGTTGCTGTGTTGTATTGCCCATAAGAGTTCGTATACGAAGACGTGCTCATTCGACCATCGTCGTCGTACGTCCAACTAAGTGATGTTGTCCCACCGCTGCTGTTGATGAAGTCTTGCATTTCCTGTTCAACCAGCAAACCATTCTCCCACTGGTTGGTGGTGACAAACCACCGCTCTGCATTGAAGAAATAGGTCTCTTGCAGCGTATTTCCAGATGTGTTGTAGATTCGTTCCACTCGTCGCCCAGCCGTGCTCCCAGTCAATTCAAATGAAAGGTCTAGTTCGATGGTTTCGACACCTTCCGTGATCACACGGCGACCTTCAACAAGACCTTCGTACATATCCTCATACTGCCCAAACAAACCGAAGCCATTCTCTGAATGCTGAGACCATGCAAACGCGAAACTTGGAAGGTCCTGCTCGCAATTGTCAGGGTCTTCACACTCTTCATCGGTGGGAGATGCAAACGCCTCCGAAGAGTCACTGACCCCGTCCCCGTCAGAATCAATGTCTATTCGCTCTAGGAAACAGGCTTGCTCTTCAACCTCAAGCGCTTTCTCAAACAGATCCACTGCCATTTGCGGGGCTTGATCATTTGGCTGAGGACCACAGGCCTGACGCTGAGGAGGATCTGTATCATCCGGTTCAGTTGAGGGTTCCGTACTTGGCTCTGTACTCGGTTCTTGGCTGGGCTCGCCAATAGCCGTATCCCCTGTGTCATTAGTATCTTGTGCATCTTTGTCACCACAAGCCAACATCAACGTTAAATAAACAATCATCCTGTCTCCTTACCAATGGAATTCCATCATCGATTGTGTGTTATTACCTACATAGTAGATGACACGCTTAATTTTCTCCACTATGAGAGTGGATTAAGCACTTTTTTGACATCTCGGAATGGAATGCATTCTACCCGATGCATCCCTCCTTCTATCCTGTGTAGTCTCTATAGACTGCGTGCCAATCGAAGTCCAACAGAGTGGTCCTCGTAGTCCGCATAGTAGAGATAGCGATATGTTACACGTAAACTACTCGAACTGTCTAGCCAGCTTCCACCACGAAGCAAGCGGAACCGTTCACTCTTCGTTGTCGTCATATCTGTGTCGTACTCGGTATCATAATGACCTTTCCAATCCCATACCCACTCCCAAACATTTCCACTCATATCGTAGAGTCCATACCCATTCGGTTTCTTCTGACCCACAACTTGCAACTCTTCACTGTTGCTAGCATCCCAACCAACCTCATCTATTGTATCGCTACCGGAATACTTGAAAGACTCACCTCCCCGCGCAGCATATTCCCATTCTGCCTCTGTTGGTAAACGGTATCCTTCACAATATTTATTCGGCCACGTAACGTCTAGTCCGTCGATGGTATAGCATTGCTCCAATCCTTCTATCAATGAGAGGTCGTTGCAGAATTGGACAGCATCATACCAGTTCACATTCGAAACGGGTCGATTCGCACCCTTTGTTGAACTTGGATTGACCCCCATCACACGCTCATACAATAGTTGAGTGACTTCATTCTTCATCAAATAGAAGTCTCTATTGATGATCACTCTGTGCTCTGGCTTCTCATTAACGTTACAGTCCGAGCCTTGCTCTTTGGTACATCCCATCGTAAATATACCGGCTGGAATCCTAACCACAGGAAGTAGACCCTCTAAATCCACGACCGGTCCCTCATCGACATCTTGTCCCCCATCATCTTGAACAGAACTTCCGACTTTAGATTTCAAATTTTGGAAGTTGAATCTTTTATCCGTTCGACAGGCGATTACACTGATGAGTCCAAGTATGGTCATGAGGCGCATGGGTTTTTCTCCAACTAAGTAGCATACTTGTATCGAGTTCACCCTCGTGTGTAAAAGTGTTTGCAATCGTGTTGTCACTGTGATTGAACAATGATGTACACTTGAATGCAGTCGAAAATTCATCCACATTATGAACTATCTCTACTCATCGAGTTCAAACTGAACTTTGAATTAATACCGTACGCAAACACACAGCCGTCTCTATCGATTGTCAAAACACCTCGTACCAATACTTTTGGTTATTC
>CAJWHX010000254.1 GCA_913040875.1 uncultured Pseudomonadota bacterium
ATTGAGATTGGACACGACGCAATTAATGGTGGGCAAAGCACCCCGCACACCATGAAGACGACGACCAATATGAATCATCGTTTGAACGGCTTCATCCCATGCCCCTTCATACTCACAGATATAGTCAAAACGCTCAGGATACAGACTATCCAGCGAAATAGAAAAATTTCGCACGCCAAAATCCAACATCTCATCCAGCTGCTTTTTGTTGATCCCAATACCATTCGTTAGCACTCGTGTATTTAGACCTTCTTTCACAAAACAATGGACCAAATCTGCCAGGTCTTCTCGAGCAAACGGTTCACCCCCACCCAATGACACTTGTACAACACCCAATCGCTTCATTCGCTGTGCAACTTCAGTTACTTCTTCTATGCTCAGTTCTTCCTTGGCATTCCCGTACCGCCAGATCCCGCACATCTTGCAGGTCAAATTGCATCTATGGGTCACGCCAAAGTGAGCGTACACAGGCACACTTTGTGTCGTAACAGCTCTCGCGAGTCTTGTATAATTGCGAATTGAGAATTTCATGGTGACTCCAAATCACGGTTTCACTGCATAGCGTACCACATTTTAGCCCAACTCGGAACAAGCCTCAATCACCGACTGGGCAATATGCTCTCGATCCTTTAAAGACAAGTTCGGATGTACCGGTATATGAAGCAGTTCCGCATTCGCTTTCTGAGCATTTGGACAGTTTGAGGCAAATTCCGGAAACAGATCGTGGTGTGCCATATCGTTCATATATCCTGTAGTGGTATCGACCCCTCTTGAACGCAGTGCTTCAGCAAGTTTCTGACGATCTCTGTGGTGCACAACAAAACTCATGTAAATCGGCTCCGACCCTTCAGGATACTGAGGAACTTCTAAGTTCGCTACCGAATCCAACTTGGCATCTAGATAGGCTCCATTGACAATGCGAGAACTGTTGAGTTCCTCAATTCGACCAAGCTGTTTCAAACCCACTGCCGCTTGAATCGCCCTCGCCTTACCATGACTCTGATAGTACGTCGGAAGTGTGTCGTAACGACACTCTGGCTCTCCAAATCGCTCGTGAATCGGGTCTTTACCCAATTTATTACCCATCACGACCATCGGATGGACCGTCGCCCAATACACCTTGGGATGCGTTGCCACCATCATCGCCACACCAGTCATCGCCTCTCTAAGAGATTTCTTCAGTGGGGCATAATCCCCTTGTTGAATATCGGCTCGTACAAAATCTGCCACAAACTTATCATCTGTGGTGATCATCGCTCCGGAAAGCGAGGTGATATTTTTTGTCAAACCGAAAGTATAATACGCAGCATCACCAAACGATCCCACACGTTGACCATTGAAGCGCCCACCTGTTGACTGTGCGCAATCTTCAATCACCTTCACGCCATGCTTCTCAGCGATTTCGTTTATTCTCCCCATGTCACACGGGGTTCCAAACAAATGTGTGGGTACAACGGCTTTTGTGCGTTCGGTAATCGCCGCTTCAAAGGCATCGGGATCAAGTACGTGTGAATTGAGCCCAATATCGGCCAGAACAACCTTGGCACCTGTCAGCGGTGCCATTGCTGGAATCGCATAATACGTCAGTGCTGGAATGATTACTTCATCTCCCTCACCAATACCAAGCGCACTCAACAGAAGATAGAATCCATACCGTGCAGACGGAACCATAACCGCATATTTGGCGCCAATATAAGAGGCAAACTGATGTTCAAAACGTCGGACCTTCTCATCTGAATGGTCCGGCAACAAGACTTCCTTTGCCGAGATTGCAGCTTCACGCCACGAGAAACTGGGACTAAAACGAGGAATTTTTCCAAAGGCCATTCGCGCACTCCTTCACATTTAATGCACCGTTGATTCGTTACAACAAACATTTTACTGTAACCCAAAAACCAGACTTGGCATCCTTGAGGTTTTTGGAATATATTCCCATGTACAATTTGCAATCGCAATCAGTTTAGCGACTGACTTTTACGTGGAGTTTTCCAATGGCACTTCTACCAATCTTAGAAGCACCACACCCAGTTTTGTCTAAGAAAGCCCGACCGGTTGCCGAGAATGAGTTTGGAGCAGAGTTGGTTCAGCTACTCAACGATATGGTTGAAACGATGTATGATGCTCCAGGTGTCGGTCTTGCTGCACCACAGATTGGTGATTCTCGACGCATCTTGGTTGCAGATCCTAGCAACAACGATGACCACGATGCTCCAACTGTCTTCAAAATGGTCAACCCAAAAATTATTCACAAAAGTGTCTCCTTGATTTCTTATGAAGAGTCTTGCTTATCAGTGCCAGAATTCTATCTGAACGTTAAACGCTATGAGGAACTAACCGTTGAATGGAAAGACGGTATGGGCAATACACACCGTGAGATATTCTCTGGATTTGCCGCCATCGTATTGCAACATGAGATGGATCATTTGGAAGGGGTGACCCTATTGGACAAAAGCAGTAAATTCAAACGCTCAAGATACATCTCCAGAGTCAAAAAACAACGTAAAAAGGCACGGAAATGAAAGTAGTCTTCATGGGGACGCCAGACTTTGCAGTCCCAACGTTGAACGCCCTTGTAGACGCAGGACACGACATCCTATGTGTCGTTGCACAACCAGACAAGCCAAAGGGGCGCGGAAAGAAACTCGTCTCTCCCCCCACGATTCAACGGGCTCGCGAGTTGGGTTTGCCAACCAAGCAACCTCGTGCAGTACGACGTGGACCCTTTGTCGAATGGATGAAGGGTTGTGGAGCGGATATAGCGATAGTAATTGCCTACGGACGCATCTTAGTATCAGATCTACTCGAAGCGCCACGCTTGGGTTGCATCAATGTGCACGCCTCTCTGTTGCCAAAGTACCGCGGTGCTGCACCAATTCACTGGGCAATTATCGAAGGAGAGACCACAACGGGTGTCTGTACCATGCAAATGGACGAAGGTATGGATACGGGCGATGTGCTTTTGCGTAAAGAAACAGATATCCCAACCGATCAAACAACCGCTGAATTGTGGGATCGATTGGCCAATATGGGTGCAGAATTACTCGTGGAGACTCTGGAGAAGTTAGATTCCATCACTCCAACGCCTCAAGACCACACTCGTGCTACACATGCGCCTCTCATTCAAAAATCGCTCGGACACATCGATTGGAGTCAGTCTGCTCTACGGCTACACAACCTGATTCGAGGATGTGTGTCTTGGCCGGTAGCCCAGTGTGGGTTTCGGGAGAAAACCGTAAAGATTTGGAAAGCACGAGTATCCACCGTTCAATCGACGGAAGCCGCTGGGACCGTTGTACAAATCAAACCGAGACCGATCATCAGTACTGGAGACGGTTGCTTGGAACTCTTGGAGATTCAACTTCCCGGTAAAAAACGATGTGAGGCATCGGCATTGGTAAATGGATTCCAACTCAACATCGGTGAGATACTGACATCCATTTCATCTTAATGATGCAATCCCAAGGAGGGTGCAATGACATTGGTCAGTCCATCGCTGCTTTCAGCAGACTTTGCCAACCTCGAGTCTGAAATCGGGACAATCCCCAATGCCGATTGGTTACACATTGACGTCATGGACGGATCTTTTGTACCCAACATCAGCATTGGCCTACCGGTAGTCAAAGCCATTCGTCCCATCACAACAAAGCCACTGGATGTGCACCTCATGATCGTCAATCCAGACAACTACATTCAAGCGTTTAGGGATGCTGGAGCGGATATTATTACCGTTCATGCCGAGGCGTGTACACATTTGGATCGAACCATTCAAGCCATTCGTCAAACAGGCGCCAAGGCCGGTGTGGCACTCAATCCACACACTCCAGAGCACGTCCTAGAATACGTACTCCCTATGCTGGATTTAATTCTGGTGATGACGGTAAATCCTGGCTTTGGTGGGCAGAGTTTAATTGACCGAGTCTTTCCAAAAATGGAACGACTTCGCAATCGCATCGATACGGAAGGTTTATCGACGCTCATCGAGGTCGATGGGGGGGTCAAAGTAGAGAATGCTCACCGTTTCACAAATGCAGGAGCTCACGTACTGGTCAGTGGTTCGGGAGTCTTTAAGTCTCCAAACCGCATCGAAACCATTGCACAACTGCAACGCTCCTAATCTTCTAATATTTATTAAACATGCCTACTCTTGATTAAACATGACTGTATCAAGTTCTTGTGCGATCATGCGGTATCCAATCACCTTCGGATGTACATCATCAAAGAAGAGTTTTCGCGCATCCCCATTCATGAAGTACTGAGGCATATCTGCAATGGGAGCCCCATATTGCTTCGCAGTATCTCGCATCACTTCCCGATATCCTTCTCTAAAATCCCCAGTGGTTCCGTTGATCGTGTCGTGCACTCCAGGAAGAAGAAGGAATGCAACCTTAATATCTCTCTCCTGAGCCATCTCAACCATAATACGAAGATTGCGTCGATAATCCGATAGCGGCACACGATTCGTTGGAGCCAATACAGGGCCCAAACCAAAACCGACATCGGGTGCATCAGCCGGTGTGTATTTCCATTTGTTGTACCACACCTGAGATACCATATAGAGCCTTGAATGATACTTCCAAGCCATTGGTACCTTACCGTACCGTGTCGCATCAGGTGCTTCTGCTCCTTGTGTATCTGACCAAAGAGTTCCAATAATCAACCACTCTGGTTGATAGTCTAAGAGACGCTCATCAAGAAGGCGGATCACTTGCCAAGATGAATATCCCGGACAGCCCGCATTCAGAACACGCCAGTTGTCCTCTCGCTTAGCGATGATGCGTTCTAGTTGACCAGAAATATTCTCTTTATCTCGAACTCGGACACCATAAATCGATGAATCTCCAACAATCAAAATACGGTGTTCTTCATTTGACTCAAAAGGTATCTCTGGATTTCTGAGTCCTCTAGAGTTGACGTGAGTCATCTCAGGAACTCCAAACTGACGATTGTCTCCTTCTTTGACACGCCAACCAACCAATGCATCTCCAATCATATTGGGTTCGCCTGGCAATGCCTCTCCTGGGGCGACATCTTTACTCTTGTCTGGGGGCAACAGTTGCGGGCCCCAGGTTCGAGCAGCCCCTTCTAGGACACCACCTAAAATCAATGTCAATATGGTAACCCAAACAGTCATCTTACCTAGACGCACCACCTACTCCTTACACATTGACACTAATGTACATCGTATTCATGAGGAAGTACACTACCAGTATCCAACATTAACAATACCCATAACACCACAACGACAATGGCTAAGGCCAAAGGTATCATCCACCAGCGAAAGTCTTTTCCCATTCCCACAGCATAACACACTAGACCACTGATACCATCAGTCTATGGTCTAGTTTTATGACAGGCTCATCGACGTCTCAAAACATTTTGCAGGACCAAGCCAATCTCTTTTGATAAGTCAGGAATGGGAATGCCGCCCTTTGCGTGAGGATAATACTGCTCAACGTGACTGGTATCTGCCCCCAATCCAAGACCTATCAAATGTACAGTACTTTTGATCCGTGACACAACTCGGTGCAATTCAGCATCCGCATTGGGTCCAACCGGTTGACCGTCACTGATAACAATCAACACATGCTCATCCGTCGGCT
>CAJWHX010000255.1 GCA_913040875.1 uncultured Pseudomonadota bacterium
TGAAATCGCCTTGGAAATAGAACCGCAGGCAGAAATGTGGTTGTCTTTAATGAGAATTCCATCGTAGAGAGCAAAACGATGGTTGAATCCGCCCCCCGCACATACCGCACTCCGTTCAAGACGACGCAAAAGCGGCGTAGTCTTTCGAGTGTCCACAACCTTCATAGCAGGATTCAGCCCCTGTACAGTTCTGAAGGTATGAGTAGCGATTCCACACAAACGCATCAAAAAGTTGAGCGCCAAACGTTCTGCCGTCAGCATCTTACCTGTGGGTCCTTCAATTGTAGCCACGACAGTTCCATTGGATAAAAGAATCCCCTCTTCCACTTGAGGCGTATATATGCAGTCCATTTGTGTAAAGACTTCACGAGCCACGTCATGACCATACACCACGACATCTTGTTTTGCGGTAATCTTAGCGGTAGAATGATGGGAAACGGGAATCGTAGACTCCGTCGTTACATCTCCTCCGCCAACATCCTCCTGCAAAGACAAGCGAACCAACTCTGAAAGATGCATTACCCCTCCAGTTCACCGCGTGCTTTAAGAAGTTTTGCGTGAGTGTCCTTCTCCGCGGACAACGAGTCCCTCGTTTCTTGAACAATTTTTGCTGGGGCATTGTCTACGTATTTCTTGTTGCTGAGTCGGCCTTCCAAACGTCCAATACTCTTTTCAACTTGCTCAATCTTTTTATTGAGACGGGTAACTTCTGCCTCAATATCCACAACACCTTCTAAGGGAATGAAGAATGTCACGCCTTCTACTACAAAGGTGGAGGACACTCCTTCTTTACCACCAACTTCAAGAGTGGTTACAGTACACAAGTCTTTCAATCCCTGTTCTTGACCATGCAACTTAGCGGCATCGGCTGAACGAAGTGTCAACTCAACTTTATTCCCAAGTTCCATCTCAGCTCGAATTCGCCGAACTTCTACAATGACCTCTTGTAGGAATCGTACTTGTTCAAGACTTTCAGGATTCGACGCAAAGTCACCCGGTTTTGGATAGGATGCCATCATTACAAAGCCATTTGTGTTCGGCATTCGTTCCCATAATTCTTCAGAGAGGAACGGCATGATTGGATGCATGATTCTGACAACTGCGTTGAATACAGTCAGTAAAGTATGCTTGGCACCTTGTTGCGCAGTTTGATTGGTACTGTTGTACAAGGTTCCTTTTGAAAGTTCCAAGTACCAATCACAGAATTCGTGCCAGACAAAGGCATACAGTTCGGAAGCGACATCATTGAATCGATACTCTTCCATCGCTTGTCGAATGTTGGCAACAGCCGTGTGCAAACGCGCCAAGATCCATTTGTCATAGACACCCAGTTCTTTTGGGGCATCGGCATCATAGTCTTCAATGTGCATACCGATAAACTTAAACGCTTGCCACACTTTGTTTTGAAACTTCACATAGCCTTCTGCCCTTTTATCATTCCATAAGATATCTCTGCCCTGAGCGGCCAATGCCACCAGTGTAAAGCGAAATGCATCCACACCGATTTTGTCAATCTCCGTCAACGGGTCGACAACATTACCCTTTGTTTTTGACATCTTCTGACCATGTTCATCTCGTACCAACGCGTGAATGTAAATGTCCTTGAACGGTACTTCATCTTGGAAATACAGCCCTGAGAACATCATGCGTGCCACCCAAAAGAAGATGATATCAAAACCGGTAATCAACACAGACGTCGGATAATACTTCTTTAAAGATTCTGTATCTTCGGGCCAACCAAAAGTTGAAAACGCCCACAACGCCGAACTAAACCAAGTGTCTAAAACGTCTTCGTCTTGATTCAACTCAACATCGTCTGCCAACTTGTGTCGCGCACGAACCTCAGCCTCATCACGCCCTACATACACATTCCCGTCTGTATCAAACCAAGCAGGAATTCGATGTCCCCACCAAAGTTGACGAGAAATACACCAGTCTTGAATGTTTCTCATCCAGGCATAATACGTGTTCTCCCATGTCTTTGGAACAAACTTTGTGCGTCCTGTCTCAATAGCGTCAATTGCGGGTGCAGCCAGCTCTTCCATGCGTACAAACCATTGAGTAGATAGCATCGGTTCAACAGGGACTCCAGAACGTTGAGAGCGTGGAAGAGCCATAACGTGCTCTTTGCTTCCTCTCTCAAGTCCAAGTTCAGCCAGCTTTTCTTTGACGGCAGTTCGAGCATCAAATCTATCGAGTCCTGCAAATGGACCACCTTCTTCATTCAAGCTGCCGTCATTATTCAAAATGTTGATCATCTCTAGATTGTGACGCTTACCAACAGCAAAGTCATTAAAGTCATGCGCTGGTGTGATTTTTACGGCACCCGTTCCAAATTCTGGGTCTACAAGTTCGGCATCTGCAACGATGGTAATCTCTCTATCGACAAATGGATGTCGTACTGTCTTACCTATCAACGCTCGATAGCGTGGGTCTTCAGGATGGACTGCTACAGCAGTATCCCCAAGCATCGTCTCTGGTCTGGTTGTTGCTACAACAATCTCGTCACGAAGGACTCCGTCTTCACACAGTGCTGGTTCTGACAAGGGATAGGCAAAAGACCAGATCTCCGTCTTGAAATCCTCTTCGTTCTCCACTTCAAGATTGGACAAAGCAGTTTGCGCAAATGGATCCCAATTGATCAGTCTTTGAGCACGATAGATGATGCCATCTTCATAATAGCGAATAAAGACTTCTCGAACGGCCTTAGACAACCCTTCGTCCATCGTAAATCGTTCACGAGACCAATCACAGGAGACTCCCAATCGACGCAACTGATGAATGATGGTTCCGCCAGACTCAGCCTTCCATTCCCAGACTCGCTTTAAGAAGGCTTCTCGACCCATCTCACGTCGGTCTTTACCCTCTGCGCGCAGTTGCTTTTCAACAATCCATTGCGTTGCGATACCCGCATGATCTGTGCCAGGTACCCACACTGCATTGAAGCCGTCCATACGCTTGTACCGAACCAGCACATCTTGTAAGGTATTGTTCAAGGCATGACCCATGTGCAATGACCCCGTGACGTTCGGCGGAGGAATCACAATCGAATACGGCTCACCATCGGCTTTTGGGTCGGCGGTAAAACACCCCGCCTCTTCCCATGCTGAGTAAAACTTTTCGTATGCCAACGCGGAATCATAGTATTTGGGTATGGACATTTGAACTCCTGTAGAATGCCGATCAAATAACCAAAATTCATCGATTTTGCAAGGTCTTTAAGACTCCTTTCCTACAGGGTCAATCCTTCAACTGCATCCCTTGTTGCATAAGAATATTGCGGACTTCAGTCTGAAGTATTTTCTTAATTTCGGTTGAAGTTGAAAGTTGTATCGTCAATACCTGTTGTACTACCAATGGAAGCAAATCTTCTACGATGGCTTCTAAATCATCTTGCACCGGAGAGGTCGGCAAAAATGACACCACCTTAGCCCGTCGTGACGAAGCACTGGGAACATATAGAGTATCCAACAATCCGGTATCATTTTCTGTAGTCCCCTCTGGAAGCAATTCGACAATGCGCTCATAGATTCTACTGGCATGTAGAGGTTTAAAAAATGCCCCAATGGCACCCACATTACGAGCCTCAAACGCATCGTATAAATGTTGCTCGGCCAGTAAAAACATAATCGCATTCTCAAACTTTCGTTTCATCTCATAAGCGAGTTCGTAATCTTCCTCTTTTCTCACAGCATACAAAAGGATTGAACACTCTAGAGCATTGAGTTGATCAGGCTCCAAAGTAGACGCCCAAACAACATGTATACTGTCGTTAAAGAACAGTTTGTGTACAATTTGAAAAGAAGTAGGCTCGCTATCCAATACCAATATTGCTGGAGAGGGCACGCTCAATTCTCCACAGGAACAGCTACAGCACGATTGAGGACTTCTACAGTTTCACCACTGCTTAACTGCTGAACTTCGCGATGTTCAAATGCAACATACACTTCGATATCCGAAGCCGGTAATGCTTCATCAAATTCTGCCCAGATCACTTCGTCGATCTCAAACTCTGTACCATCTTCAACAACACAAGTCAGTAACTCAACCGGTTGCCCTTCTTGTACCCTTCGAATGTGTACCCACGTACGGGGCCAATCATGACTCCCCCATTCCATACTGGCAGTATCTCCAAAGGTCATATCGGTAATGCCTGAAGAAAAGTTTACTGCTGGCACCTCATAAGCCGTATCAATTGATGCACCTGACAGCCCAAGCGCATTCCCTAGAACGATTGGGTCGTTTAGTATCTCAGCAGGTGAGGTACACGTTCGTTCATCTGTCAAGACCTCTTGATACCAGTATCCAAATCCACCTTCCATAGAACCATCGGTAACAGAGTTCGACCACCCAGGATATCCAACCAGTCCTGCAATCGAAGAAGCATTCGTCCCGGCAGTCGTAGGGAACATATCTACTCCATAGGCACACCCTTGGCTAGGCAACAAATCATCCAATGTTCCAGGGGCATAATATAAAACCATGTCATGACCATATGTACCCACGAAGATTTCAGTACCATCGTCGGTTGTGATTTGACATTCCCAAGTGTACACTTGGGAGATGAAACGGGCATCAAAATCTTCGTATACTTTATCCAAAATCACTTTTCCAGTGTTGAAAGAAATGGCAAATATACCCATGCCAATGGAAATAGATCGAATAATCATCATAGAACCTCTCTGAGTTAACAAAAAAACAATAACATTTTTGTTGCATTACAAGCCAACAATGGATAGTTAATAATAGCAATTTATTGCGAATGCGGGGGTGTGGCGGAATCGGTAGACGCGCTGGATTCAAAATCCCGTTCACAGTATGTGAGTGAGGGTTCAAGTCCCTCTGCCCCTACTTTAAAAGAGACACAGTGTGTCTCTTTTGTTGTTTTTAGATTGACCTTTCAAATTCTTCTATCTTAAGACATCTCGATTGACTGTACATCTCCTCTTCAACTCTGTTAAAGTCAAATCAACTTTTAGCTGTTACTCGGCTCGGGCAAACAGTACAGTTGCTGCATTGGGTTTTGAATAACATCCTGTGCTATCATCCTGACGATTGAACTTCCTGTTGAAATCCTACAGACCCAGAATAGATAGACTTCTCAGCCACAACAATCGAAATGAAGTCGACTTCTATTTGTGTTATGGGACTGTATGATTGATCGGTTTAATGAAGCTGTAACCCAATATATAAATAGTGCTTCTCCCCTTTTAAGCATTGGAGAGCATCAGGTATTGAAATCCTGGATCCAGTTGTCAACTGGTGCCAAACGATTGTACATCTTCCTATTTCATAGGAAACCAAAACAATTCCGAAGGGAACACATACAATATGTCAATCCAGACAAGTCTCATTATTTTTCAACTATAAAAGCTGAAAACGACGCCTTGAGAGAATTGGAACAACGTGGGTTTATTCTTGAGTGCCAACATTTGATGAGAACGGATCTTTTTCTAGACAATTTAAGAAAACCAGAGATATCTAAGTTATGTAAAGTTTTCTCAATGGAGTCACATGGTACAAAACTTGACTGTATCCAAACAATCGTCCACTTAGATAT
>CAJWHX010000256.1 GCA_913040875.1 uncultured Pseudomonadota bacterium
TTTTTTGCATTCCCCAAATTCCATATATTGGTTCTTTTGTTTTTTGACCAATCCAGCCTGCTGCATCGAACGTACAAACACAGTCAGTGAAACCATCAATATGAACATTGCCATTGTGGTCATCCAATCCTGTGTTCGAAATGGCTCAAACAAATGCAATCCAAAAGGCGTCTCAGCTGAGTAGCATCCTTCTACGGCACTTGGACACAATGAAGTTACAATCGTATACTGCTGAAAGTGTTCGGGATACCAGAATATCATCAACTGACCGCATATACTTCCAAGCGTGACAATGATCAATAAGAGGAGAGACCTGTAGAAAGATATGGTGTACTTGTATTTGTCGGTTTGATTAAGCTCAGTCGACGATTGTAACACTCGATTATCCTGTGCCTTTCGGGTAATATAAGCAATATGCACTTTGAGAGACTCAGCAATAAGTTGGAACAAACAAACCACTGCCAAAAGTGAATACATAGGCTGCTGGATATAACCATCAATCATCTGTCCCAAATGCAACAATACATCACCAAACAAATACAACCATCCCATCAGTACCCCCAAACACAAACGTCTAGTGTAGAAATCATTACTGTGGATTCACACAATCTGACTTGCAAAATAACATCTCTCATGAATTAACAGGGTTCCAGAACAACATATCTCGTTCGCCGAGCTTAAGACCATTTATGATGCAAAGAGTACTTGTTCATCTTGCCCAATCTGTACCGAATTCCATTCTATCTGTAAATGAACTTTCAATGCATCCAATCCATACAGAACAAAGTACTCATGGCTGAAGATTCATCTTGCATTGCTGGAGGATAACTTGTAAATTTGGGTGCAAGATTGGAATAGGTCACACAACGAGGAGTAATCCATGATTCGTTTTCAAGGGTACGTCACAGAAGATGGATTCTATGTACTGGACACTGCAACAGGAGCAGTCAAGCTGGTCAAACCAAGTGGTGCTGCCGAGATTTGTACTGCATGGGCTACACACATCTCAGTCGCACCACAAATCAGCACGCATACAGAGTCAAATCTACGACCTCCACAATCGCCAGTGGAACCCGCATACAATTTAGATCCACTAGACATGATGGTCATTTCGTCCTTCCCCTACCCTATTGCAACAACCTACAAAAGTTTCCTGTACGAACCGGATCCAAGACTGCGATGCAAATTACTGGTTGATACCTTCACCAACGTCATCAAAATGTGGGCTCTACAGATCTCAAGTGAGTACCTCACCGCAAAAGATGTCAAGGACACCGCCGTCAATCAAACGCTGAGTCGAGATTTCCAGCGCCCCTTGATTTCAGCTTGGAATTTGATGCTCCATCGATGCATCCCTGTATTGCAAGAAGCTGATGTTGAGTTCTTCTCACCAGAGTTGCCACGCTGCTATGAACGACTGGAGAGCCGTTGCAAAGACAAGTTCAGCGTCAAAAAAAGATACGAGGACAAAGAAGGCAACAGCAAGTTCAAGATCTCCAAACTGGGTAAGATTCAAGCGATGATAAAATATCGCAACTCGCTAGCGCACGGATACAACCAAAGCACACAGCAAGCCGAGAAGGACCTCTCAATTTATGTACCACTCCTGAAAGAAATCCTTGATGCCGCAAAGTTCATGACCAGCACCCCACTGTGTATGATTCAAAAGGAAGATGGAGCGTACAAAACCGTTCGATTGATGGGCTTAACTCCAGCACCAGAAGATATGGATATCCCAGCTCTAGACTTGGATCCGGACACATCTCCTGTATTCTTATACAATCCCTCAACTAGACGTGTGCTTCCTTTGTTCTCATTCTTTGATGTTGAACAAACTGAAACCGACGGGATTGGGTTAAACCAAGACGTATTTCTATTTGAAGGAAGAACCAAGAAATCGGTCATCTATCTATCGACACAGGGCGAGCACCTAGAAAAGCAAAGTAAGTATCACTACTGGGTTGAACTCCTGTCTAAAAAGGCACTCGAAGTCAAACTCATCAATCCAGACAAACTGGATTTGGAAATGCTTCATGCCGCCTGTACACGCATCAACAATCGAACTCTTACCAAGTTCCAAACATCCGGTCGCTTCATTCCGAAAGTCAGTCACTTTCGCACTGACTTCCACAGTCTGATGCAGCAATTCGTAGCTGGCGAGTTTCAGCTGTTTCTACTCACGGGGGACAATGGGGTCGGTAAAACGAACTATCTGTCTCAACTGGTCAAACGAAGTCAGAACATTTCACTGTACTATTCAGCCAATGAGTTCCGAAATACAGACCTAGGCTCCAAGATTCTTCGAGACATGGGCTTCCGAAGCATGTATCTGGAAGACTTCCTCGCCAATTCAAATGAGCATTTTACAAAGGCAGAACGCAAATTCTTTCTGGTGATTGATGCACTCGGTTCATTCAATGGTGCATTACCAGAACTGATCGTCGCCATCAATCAACTGATAGAACAAACAGAAGATTACCCTTGGTTCCGGATTGTTGTGTCTATTCGCAGTGCGGCATACGAGAGATGCAGTACAAAAATACAGTCCCGATCTTCTCAGGCACTCTTTACAATGGAAGACCCACTCAAACCCGGTGAACGGACCCACGAAATTCGGATGCTTGACTTTCCTGCCTCGATGGTGTCAGAGTGCTACGACAAGTACAGGAACTACCGATACGTAGATCCCGAAGACGAAGAAGACCCTGGAGTATACGTCTACCGACCTCGAACTCCCTTCTCCGATTTGGACTCCAATGGCAGTACGGTAGAACTTCTCAGACAACCTCTGATTATGAAATTGATCATGAGCACGTTCCATCGACGAGAGCTGCCAAGTACGTTGACCGATGACGAAATCATGCAGATCTTTATGGAACAAGTCGTGGTTGAATCTCAAAACCCAGGTCAGGGATACCCCAATCGAAAACGCTTCTTAGTCGCTCTAGCAAGGCAATTGTTTTCACTTGAATCTGAATCTGTAAAAGTGGAATCGTTGTATGATATCCCGGTACTTGAAAAGGAAATCCGCAATCGAAATGCCGACAGTGCCTATGTTCAGTTGATTGACATGGGATTGATTCAAGAAGGTTGGCATGAAGAAGAGGCATTTGTATCCTTTGCAATGGACGAATTGCTTTCCTATCTTTTGGCTCAGATTCTAGAGCCCAAAATCAGTTCGGCTGATGATGTTTTGCAATGGAGTGAAAAGGCACAGCACTTCACCCCAATTATTGATGCTGTTCGCATCGTCCTTCAACGTACCATTCGAGATGGTCGAGAGCACTTGTACCTAGACACGCTAGACCTAATTGACGTAACAGAAGGTCAAATGGAACCGTCCAGCCTACTTATCATGCAACAATGTGTCCGTGTGATGTACAACCTGTGCATCAACAATGATCCAAATCTGAACAAACTGCTGGAGCGACTCGAAGCAAACCCATCGTGGGGAGATTTATTGCTCATCCAACAGTTGATTGAACTCTGTCTAGTCAATGGAGTATTGGACTACATGGATATCTTATTGGAGACCGCCGAACGAGAAGGTACCGCTCTCGGAGGAGATGCTGAAATTGTGGCGTTACGACTCCAACTCAAGTCATTTTTCAAAATGGGTAAATACAAAATTGCCTCAGATTTATTTGCCTCCCGTATGAATCTTGGTATTGGAAGAGACGATGCGCTATGGGCTGACATTCTCTACTTCGCAATTAGAGTAAACAAAAGCATCGGACGTATTGATACGGCCATCGATCTGTACGAACGAGTCATCGGATTTGACACTCTAACTGTGCTCTTACGATCAGAACTGATGTGGCAAATGGGACTCATTCATTTTGAACAAGATCGTCCTGAAGTAGCGGAAATGCTACTGCTGCAGGCTGTCGAAGTGACAGAACGACACGATTTAATTGAATGTCACATGAAACTATTGAATGCGCTAGCGCGAATCCAAATCGCAACTAGAAGGGTCGAAACGGGCATTGAAACCTTACGGACGGTAATACAGATCACCAAAAAACTGGGGGATACAGTAACCGAGCTGTCGGCTCAAAACTCATTGGCCGTCACATTACGCAGTATCGGACAATTTGACCAAGCGATTGAAGGTCTGTTTAACTCTTTGGGTATTGCAGAACAGCTGGGACGTAAAGTCAGTCAGGCCATTGCGTACACCAACATCGGAGTCCTCTTCTGGATGTTGAATGATGAGCGTGCCGCTTCGCATCAACAACGGTCCCTGCAGATTTTCCAAGAGAACTCATTCATCCGAGGCATTGGGTACTGTCTATATCGAATGATGATCATGTCACACGGTGACTCTAAAACCGTCAACACACTCTCTGCGGAACTGGAACAGTTATCTGAAAGCCTTTCCTATTCTAAGTTGCCTATTTGGTTGTCCGGTTCTCAGCTCCTGTGTTCACTCGAAGATGGTGACTCAGAGGTCATCTGGAATCAGGTGCAATCTTTGAAAGAAACACGGTCTGCAGTCAATCTTGAAAACATCCACGTCGAGGATGGTCCTGTGTTCCCTTGGCTGTACGCTGCTCAGTACATGCAACGACAAGGTCATCTCACTAGACTGAGTGAAACCCTTTCCATGATCGATACAGAACTGAATGGACGGCACTTCCACAAACGTGAAGAACTCGAACGATTGCGGGAATATATTTTGTAATCACAAAGCGGATCTGACAATGCTCAAAACCTGACATGTCTTTCAACACCCCCTAACAACTTCAGTTCCTTTCCATGGTTCAACCTTCAACGTTCATTACTGCAAATACACTCTGACCACTAACCAAATTATTTTCAGTATCACATCACTAATTTGATAAATTAAGTATAATAACAAAGCAAATAATTGGAGAGGTCAATGATACGGTTCATCTTGCAGCCGAAACAATCCATCGGATGTCTTAGACAATTCCGATTGTGAAGATAACAATGGTACCATCTTCCCTTCGGCTCCAGAACTCTGCGATGGTTTGGTAAATGACTGTAATGGTAGTCTAGCATCCAATGAAATCGACGATGACGGCGATGGATATGTAGAGTGTACCATTGATGGTGGTGGTTGGGATGGGTCTACCATTACGGGTGGAGAGGATTGTAATGACTCACAATTTGATATTAACCCAGGTGCCACAGAGGAATGTTTCGATCAAATTGATTCAGATTGCGATGGACAACTCGATAGCAACTCTTGTACATTGGAATTGATCATTTCCGGAGATACAACAAACTACGATGTATATTCTGAGGCAGGTTCACCAAATACTCCATTGGACATCTCGGTGATCGTTAACTCCGGCATCACTGTATACTCGACAGATACTGGTATACCTGCATTCACAACTGGCTCCCTACCCTCAGGCTCTCAAGTAACCATCACCAATAACGGTACCATTCATGGAGCAGGAGGCAATGGTTCCTGTGGTGGTGGTGCTGGTGGCGATGCCATCCAAGTGACAGTCAACACTTCAATCAACAACGCAAGTGGCGCCATATACGGTGGTGGCGGTGGTGGCAACGGAGACGACCCTGCCG
>CAJWHX010000257.1 GCA_913040875.1 uncultured Pseudomonadota bacterium
TCACTGTCGGAATCTTTGTAATATTCTTTTGGTGCAACAATGTCTGGATTGTTGTCATCACAATCCCCATCTAAATCAGAGAACCCATCTCCATCCCAATCATGGTACGGATTATCCAAAACTTCCACTTGATCCGGTTCCATTAACTCGGGTAAACAGGCTTGCAGATACCAAAACAACATGTAGACACCTAGTTTGACAAACAATGTTATACTTTTAGTCATTCTATCACATCAATTCCATCAAATCCCATCATGATTGTTCAACTTGGCCGAACATTGCTATCTTTACCTGAGTGGTTGGGCCGCTTGATATTTTTATTTGTGGATATGTTTTCGGCATTTTACAAGCTACTCTCTGGTCAATATCAATGGGCGCTATTGTCTAGACTCCGAACACAAATCCTACTTCAAATATGGTACACGAGCGTCCAGATTTTACCGTTATTGAGCTTGATTGCTGTAGGTTTGGGCTGGATCCTTATGGGATTTGGATTTGGAGTACTGCGTCAAGTGGGTGCTGAAGACCTCTTTGTCCCTGTCTTACAATATGGATTAATTGGCGAAGGATTGCCTCTCGGTCTCACTCTGGTCATTCTCGCGCGTTCGAGTACGGCCGTCACTGCTGATGTTGCATCGCAGGTAGTCAATGGAGACTTGGACGTCATGAAAGCACATGATATGAGTGTACCATTGTTGATTACGACTCCAAGAATCCTAGGAATCCTCCTCTCATTCATATCTGTTTTTGGGGTGTTTATTGGGATTCTGGTTGGAAGCACCTTTTTGTGGGCTCCCCTCTTTGATATCTCCAACACCCAAATCCGACAGCTGTGGCTCAGTGGATTTGCATTGTCCGATTTCAGATGGATTGGCATCAAACTGACCACCTTTGCCTTACTCGTTGGCTCTATAGCCTGCTACAAGGGACTACATATCCGCCGTGATATTAGAGAATTGCCAAAGGCAAGCAGTCAAGCAGTCATTCTGACTCTGTCGGCCATTTTCTTCACTGACGGTGTATTTCTATTTGTGCGGTGGTTTACATGAGTGTTTTATTGGAATTGGCTGCCCAGAGCATCAGCATTAGAACTCAACGATTCAGTTTTCCGGATATTACAATAAACAAAGGTGAGCTCGTTGGATTGATTGGACAGAGTGGTTCTGGGAAATCAATATTGCTCCGACAGCTCGCTGGTCTGATGGAAACCAGCGAACCCCTCGTGTTTCTCGGAGACCGTCGTTCATTCATCTTCAGTCGTGGAGGCCTGTTCCAACATCAAACAGTACGAGAAAATCTGAGTATCCCCACTCTATTTACAAAACTGTCAATCTCCAAATACGATATCGACGATGTGTTGACACAGTGGAACCTTCAAAACATCCAAAACCACTTCCCTCCTCAACTCAATCCCCAAGCCACAAAAGTGGTTCAAATCGCCCGTTCAATACTACTGCAACCCGATATTGTATTCATTGAGAAGCCACTGGTTGGATTGAGTGTTCAGCAGGCTGACCGGCTAATCCGTTGGGTTGAGACACATACGAAGGCCGGTGGAAGTGTCGTTTATTCAGATGAAAACCAACGAACCTTTCGCACACTCAATCCAAAACTGATTGATCTGGGTGGTGGACATGACAACCTCAGAACCGTTATGCACAGATAAGAGGGCATCATGAACAAAGAGTTTTGGGCTGGAATATTTGTACTAAGCGGAATCGCTGTTGGCATCGGTGTATACACAACTGTCGTAGTAGAAACGGCTGTTGCTGAATACGACCTCTACAAGTTGGAAACCAACAACATGTCTGGTATTGGTGTGGGCACACAGGTTCTGATGGCCGGCTATGACGTCGGTAAAATCAGTAAAATCGATGTATCCTACGATCCTTCTCTAACCTTTGAAGTGGAAATGGCACTCAAACCAGAGGTCCCGATTCCGACAGGGGTGGTCGCACAGCTGGGCTCAAAAATTGCCGGTGGTGGCGTCATCAACCTTGTTCCGCCAGCCTACATCGATGGTTTCTTAGAACCAGGTTCAACATTGTCATTGATTCCCAGTACAGATATTCAATCTATATTGGAAAGTGCCGACAGCATTCTCAAAGACCTCGCGATCATGACCGAACGTGGACGAGAATTTGTAGAAGATCCAGAACAAGGTCTGGAACTTCGCTTAAAAGAAATAGACAAGATTCTCATTCAAGTGAATGCACTATTAAAGGAGCTCACAAATGTTGCTAAGGACTCTCAAGGTGTCCTCAGCGACAATGCACCCCTACTTCAAGAGAGTCTAGCCAATGCAGAGGTCCTCACCGCCGACTCGATTGCACTTATGGAACAGATGGACGCTTCTCTCAAAGAATTTGATGTACAAATGACCGCCATGGGAGAGCTGATGGACGGATATGATCCGGAGAGCAACACTGAAATGAAAGAGATGTTTGAGTCCCTTAATGACTCTTCATCCAGCTTGCAAAAACTCATGAACAGTATGGAAAGATCCCCTTGGCGGACATTTCGGAAAGGTGTTGAAGAGTAACCCTCCTTCGCAACCGCCCTCAGACAAACAGAAAATGCCTACTGTTGTTTGAATCTGAAGCCACCTTATAAATGCATGACAATTGCTGTAACGATTCATTTGAAATTATTTGCCATGTTCTGTTTACTTGGTCAGGTGGTAAACAATAGTATACAATGATAAAAAGATTACGAGTTGAGGATATGCATGTTTACAAAACCAACGTTGGCAAACAATAGATACGAGTTGATCGGAACCTTGGGTCAAGGTGGTATGGCTTGCGTGTTTAAGGCGTTGGATACACGATTGAAAGTTGAAAAGGCAATTAAAATTCCGAACCATCAGTGTCTAACCAATAAACGCATTCGAGATCGCTTTGAAAATGAAGCCACCACAATGGCAATGCTACACCACAAGAATATTGTCGTAGTCCATGACATTCGAGATGAAGTCTATGAAGACTCAGGTGGAATCGTCTCAATCAAAATTGTCTATATGGTTATGGAAATGCTTCCTGGAGGGTCGCTTCAAGACAGGATCGAGGACCACGGTCCTCTTCATCCACAACAAGCCATAGAGGCGGCGATACAAATGGCTGAAGGACTTGGGTATGCCCATCAAAACAACGTCGTTCATCGCGATGTAAAACTGGACAATGTCTTGATTGGTTCTGACAACACCCTAAAGGTTACCGATTTTGGTATTGCCCAGATTGATGGTGGGTCAGGAATGACACAGACCGGTGCAACAATGGGTACTCTTGCCTTTATGGCACCAGAGCAAAAGCTCAGCTCTCGTCGAGCAACAGCTATTAGTGATCTATATTCTGTCGGGGCATCTCTATATCTGATGCTAACCAATCGGAATCCGAGTGAACTGTACGCCCACGACATACAAGAAAAGGGGTTTTCAGATCTCCCCGATGAAGTTGGTGTCGTACTCGGAAAATGTTGCAACATGGATCCAAATGAAAGATACCAAAATGCATCCGAACTCATACAAGCCTTTAAGAGCCTTCGTCCGTACTTTGGTGATTTGCCTGAAGACTCACTGCCATTTTACATTCCATCAGACAAGCCAAAGATGCAAGACGAAGACCGCGCGAAGCAGGATCGCAAAGTTACGAATATGTGGACCACTCTGTTGGGAATCGATCCCGATGACCTAACTGGATCAATTCCCCAACCCAACGTTGCCCAACCAAAGAATCGCGCCAGTGACACAGCTCTAGATTTTGGAACCTTTGACAGTCTTCCAGATACAAACACGGCGATCGACATACTGGGATTGGATTTAACCAGTGATTTTGAGAGACCTCAACTTGCGAATATGACCACCGACTCTATCGATGAAACAACCTCAGTTCAGGTGTCGAGTCCTCCACCCCTCTCAGCGACTCCCTCTCCTTCAGCACCAGAAGAATCCAGTACACATCAAACACACTCCTCTTCTAAGGGACCAGTCATCATCGGTATACTAGCCTTACTCGCTATTGGTGGCTGGTTTGCTGTACAGGATAGCTCTGACCCACCATCAGACATGATGGCGCCAACAGAATCTGTGCTGGCAAACAATAATACATTGGAGGCGAACCCCACGCCACCGGAAGACAACAAGACCCTGTCGAATGAAAAGAGCGACACAGAAACCATCAAAACGGTAGCGGAACCCAAAACGCCAGAGACTACAGAAAAAACTGTACAGGCAATCGTTGAAAAGCCAACACCAAATCCCAACTCAGCGACTCAGAATCGGAGAAAAAAGAAGAAAAAGAAGCGGCCCTCTCAGAAACCCGCCGAAAAAAAAGTCGAAACGCCCATTGTCGAGCCGGCTGCACCAACTCCAGTGCCAACAACCTTTGGAGTACTCCCGATAAGTTCAGCTCCATATTCTAAGGTCTTCGTGAAGGGTAAAGCCGTCACCTGTAAAAATAAGAGCGTTAACACTACACCATGTAGGGCGGTATTACCAACCGGAAAACATACAGTTTTGTTACGAACACAAAACAATCAGGAAAAAACAATAACAATCGATATCGTAGAGGGTAGAAACTCAGCACAGTGTTGGAATTTCAGTCTCAACTCTCAGTGCCCTAAATAGTCACGCACATTCTAGTACAATTTCACCCTGTGTTTTCGATATGAATATCGCTGATAAACTAGAGGGGTCGTCCATGAATGGGGCCCGTTGGCTTTGGGTCTGTTCCATCATCCTTATTATAATCTTGGGAATATTTTCTTGGATAGAACACGCAACCCATACAGATCTTCAAAAGAATCTATCTACATGGGTCCACAGAGATATCACCATCGAACAACTATCTTTGGGTGTCTTTAGATCTGGTGTGCGAGGTTTGGTTGTACCAACGGAGAATAGAACGACTTTTACCAATGATGTTGAAGTTGGATCGATCACAGTTGAATATACACCATCGGTATTCATGAAGGACGTCAGCATACTCAAAAGAGTCACGATTGAGCATGTAACCATTCATTGGAAAGGCCTATTGGGTACAAACATCCGACAGATCATTGACAACATCAAAGGGGGAATTCCGAGAACTAGACGCATAAAACAAGTTCCCACCCACTCAAACAACAGAATCGAGATCGAAGAGGTGTTGCTAATGAATACTACCATCATTGTTCACATCGGAAACAATACTGAATCCATTCAGCTCCCTGATATAACGATACACAACGTTCATGGCACTCATCGCAACGTCATCAAACAAATCGTGGAACAAATACAAACTGGGATAAAAGAGAGACCGATCAAATACTATTCCGCCTTGGTCAGATATTGAGATAACGGATGCCGATGCAATTTTTAGATAAGCGCTATCCTGATATAACAGCTCAGTCATCTCTTAGTTTCCTTTATTTTTGGTTCAGCATTTTTACGAGCTTAATTCTTCAACGCTTCAACATTTTTAATAGTTATTTCCCTTTGAGCGAAGGGTATTTCAATCCCTTCCTTCTTAAAGGCTTCGATTATTTCATAATTCATTTCAGATTTTATAG